>CALWFS010000031.1 GCA_944377705.1 uncultured Mediterraneibacter sp.
CAGCGCAGAAGAGAGACAGAAGCTGACAGATGCAGGCATTATCCTGAAAAAAGGCGCGGATCCGTCAGCAGATCTGGAGCCGGAATATATTGCGGCGGGAAATGATACAGCTTATGTGACGCTCCAGGAGGCAAACGCCATCGCAGTGATCGACCTGGACAGCGCGCAGGTGACGGGAATTTATTCCGCCGGCTATGAAGACCACAGTAAGATCGCGGTGGACATTGATAAAAAGGATGAGACATACAGCCCGAAGACATACGAATCACTCAGAGGCATCCGTATGCCGGACAGCATTGCGCTGTACAGTGCAGACGGTACGGATTACGTTATAACTGCGAATGAGGGAGACTCCAGAGAATGGGGCAGTTATCTGAATGAATCAGAACGTAATTTCAAGGACGGAGAGACTTCCCCGAGCGGAAAGATCACAGCAGAGAACAGCGGACTGACAGGAAAAGTCGTCTTCTTTAACAGCAGCGATTACGACGGGCTGGACGATGGACTTGACTATCTCTTTGGCGGACGTTCTTTTACAGTATACAGGGCGGATGAAAGCGGACTTACGGAAGTGTATGACAGCGGCAGTGAGTTTGAGGAAAAGACAGCGGCTTATGTGCCTGAGAACTTCAACTGCTCCAATGATGACAAGACCATAGACGACCGCTCAGGAAAGAAGGGACCTGAGGTGGAGAGTGTCACCGTGGGAAATGTGGGAGAGAAGACATACGCTTTTGTGGGACTTGAAAGAGTTGGCGGTGTGATGGTCTATGATATTACAGATCCGGAGCAGAGCAGCTTCGTGAATTATATCAATTCCAGAGACTTCAGCCAGAATATCGCAGGAGATGACTCTCCGGAAGGACTGAGCTTCATCCCGGCGGCAGACAGTGCGAACGGAAGCGCATATCTGCTGGCGTCCTGTGAAGTATCCGGTACTGTGGCGGCTTACAGGCTGACAGAGGGTACAGCGCAGGAGCCGGACGGTGAAGGACCGGGCGGACAGCCGGGAGGAGAAAACCCGGACGATGCGCAGAAGCCCGGCGGATCAGAGGACCCGGCAGGCGGAAATTCCGGCGGGAACAACGGGGCTTCAGACCCCGGCAGTCAGGCGGATGCCGGGAAAGATGCTCCGGAGACAGGAGACCGGCCCGGCGCGGGAGTTTATGGAGCGGCATCAGTTCTCGCCGCTGCGGCAGCGTGCATGACAGGTACTGCGATCCGCAGAAGAAAATCGGAAAGATAAGGCAGAATAGTTTTGTAATCATTCTGCAAAAGAGGACAGTATCAGGGGATGGACCGGAAAAGTCCATCCCCGTTTTGCATTTACCCGATCAGTGTCCCCAGCCAGTACAGCACTCCCAGCACCCAGCTCGTGAAGATGCCATACAGGATGACAGGACCTGCAATAGTGAAGATCTTGCATCCGATACCGAATACCTGCCCTTCTTTTTTGTATTCGATTGCCGGTGCGGCAACTGAGTTGGCAAAGCCGGTAATGGGTACCAGAGCCCCGGCGCCGCCCCACTTCGCAAGGCGAGGATAGATGCCGGTTCCCGTGAGGAGCACACTGAGCAGGACAAGGAGCAGGGAAGTCCAGCTGCTGCAGTCGTCCGCTCCGAGATTTTTCAGCTCACAGTAGTGATTGATGACCTGTCCGATGAAACAGATCGTACCGCCGAGAAGAAAGGCTTTGAGCATGTTCAGCCACACATTATGCTGCGGTGTTTTCTGCTTTACATATTCTTCATATTGTTTTTCCTGTTTTAAACGCTGTATTTTATCCATATAAAATTCTCCTTTCTTTTTGCCGGAACAAAAAGGCGGCACTGCTTTCTGTTAGTATCTGGTTTCTTTCGGAAAATATACCCTGCATATTCATGGAAAACATGCACATAATACCCGTATGACAGACAAAAAGGTGAGGATGCGGTATGGATCAGATCATAAAAGGAAGCCAGAGCCTGACATTTGCGAATGCGCCTTATCTCATAAGTGCGGCGTCGGTGACTGGCAGCAAGGAGGCTGAAGGGCCTCTGGGAAAACTGTTTGACATGACAAGTGAAGATGACCTCTTCGGAGCTCAAACCTGGGAGGAGGCGGAAAGCACAATGCAGAAAGAAGCCTGTGTGCTGGCGCTGGGAAAGGCGCATGTAGCTGCGGAAGAGGTTCGGTATCTGTTTGGAGGAGACCTGTTAAGGCAGGGAATTGCCACCTCTATGGGCGTAGAGGGGCTTCAGATCCCTATATTCGGCCTGTATGGAGCGTGCTCTACGTCCGGAGAAGCGCTTGCCCTGGCGGCGATGAGCGCAGCTGCCGGATATGGGGAGTACATGCTGGCTGTCACTTCCAGCCATTTCGGCAGCGCGGAAAAAGAGTTCCGATTCCCGCTGGGATATGCAAGCCAGAGGCCCTTGTCCGCCCATTGGACAGTGACAGGCAGCGGCGCGTTTCTTGTCCGTTCGGCGGGGACAAAGGCGGGGAGCAGTGCCCGGTCAGCGCAGAACACGGCAGAAAGCCATGTCCGGATCGCAGGTGTGACTGTGGGAAAGATCGTGGATTACGGGCTCAAAGATTCCCAGAATATGGGCGCGTGCATGGCTCCTGCGGCGATGGATACCATTGTGCAAAATTTCGAGGACATGGACAGGACCGAGCGGGATTATGACCGGATCATTACAGGGGATCTGGGGTATGTAGGGCAGTCCATCCTGTTCGACCTGGTCAGAGGGAAAGGGTATGACATCCGTGAGCGTCATCTGGACTGTGGGATGACGATTTTTGATCAGCAGACGCAGGATACTCATGCAGGAGGAAGCGGCTGCGGCTGCGCGGCAGTGACACTTGCCTCTTTTGTGCTCCCTAAGATTGAAAAGGGAGAGTGGAAGCGTGTGCTGTTTGTTCCCACGGGAGCATTGATGTCAACTGTAAGCTTCAATGAAGGTGCCAGCGTTCCGGGTATCGCCCACGGGATCGTGCTGGAGCACTGCTGAAGAGGGGGGTGAAAAGAAATGGAATATGTGACAGCTTTTGTGGTTGGCGGGTTGATCTGCGCGGTGGTTCAGATCCTTCTGGATCGGACGAAACTGATGCCGGGGCGGGTCATGGTCCTGCTTGTATGTACGGGAGCCGTGCTGGGGTTCTGCGGGATATATAAGCCTTTTCAAGAGTTTGCCGGATCAGGGGCGGGGGTGCCGCTTCTTGGCTTTGGCAATGTCCTGTGGCAGGGAGTAAAGGAAGCGGTGGACAAGCACGGGTTCATCGGGGTGTTTATGGGAGGCTTTAAGGCAAGCGCGGTCGGGATTTCCGCGGCATTGATCTTCGGTTATATCGCGTCTTTTATTTTTGAGCCAAAGATGAAAAAATAAGGATATAAGTACGCATTTTGACATGTGTGTGCGCTTAAACTATTGACAGAGCGCACTCTGCAATGCTATGATAAACCCCGTAACCAGGAATGGTATTTGTGACTGTAAGAGGGAAATAATATTGTTCTGGATTGGTGATAAGATTTTCGAAAATAAGGGAAGATTTTATCACCTTTTTGTTTTAAGACAAAGGAGGATTACATCACATGTGTGGAATCGTAGGATTTGTAGGAGAAGAGCCGGCGGCTCCGATCCTGTTGTCAGGTCTGGAGAAGCTGGAATACAGAGGATATGATTCGGCGGGAATTGCAGTTCGAAATGAGGAGACAGGCAGGATCGAAGTGGTCAAGGCAAAGGGACGCCTGAAGATCCTCTCTGAGAAAACGGACGGAGGGATGGCAGTGCCGGGCACCTGTGGGATCGGGCATACCCGCTGGGCGACTCACGGGGAGCCGTCTGAGAATAACGCTCACCCTCACTGTACGGATGATAAATCTGTTGTGCTCGTACATAACGGGATTATCGAGAATTACCAGGAATTAAAGGAAAAGCTTCTTAAATCCGGGTACACTTTTTATTCTCAGACGGACACTGAAATCGCGGTCAAGCTGGTCGACTATTATTATCAGAAGACGGGAACGCCCCTGGAAGCTCTTGCACGGGCAATGCTGCGTATCCGCGGATCTTATGCCTTTGGTGTGATGTTTAAAGACTGCCCGGGCAGGCTTTTCGCAGCGAGAAAAGACAGCCCGCTTATCATCGGGAAGAACGAGTCAGGCAGTCTGATCGCTTCCGACGTGCCCGCTATTCTGGACAGAACAAGGAATGTTTATTATATCGGGAACATGGAGATCGCGGAGCTTTGCAAAGATGAGATCCATTTTTATAATATTGACCGGGAAGAGATCCGCAAGGATATGGTGGAGATCAAGTGGGATGCAGAATCCGCGGAAAAAAGCGGATACGAGCATTTTATGCTCAAGGAGATCCACGAGCAGCCAAAAGCCGTGCAGGATACGGTCGGCGCTTATGTAAAAGACGGACAGATCGATCTCTCAGAGGTGGGACTTACCAGCGAGATGCTGGCAGGAATTGAGAGAATTTATATTGTTGCCTGCGGTTCCGCTTATCATGTGGGAATGGTCGCGAAATACGTGATGGAAGAGCTGGCGGATATTCCGGTGGAGGTGGATCTCGCATCAGAATTCCGTTACAGAAATCCTAAGCTTATGAAGGATTCCATGGTGATCGTGGTATCCCAGTCCGGAGAGACAGCGGACAGCCTGGCGGCCCTTCGGCTGGCAAAGGAAAAAGGGGTGCCTGTGCTCGGTATCGTCAATGTGGTAGGATCCAGCATTGCCCGTGAGAGTGATTTTATCCTCTATACTTATGCCGGACCGGAGATTTCCGTGGCGACTACAAAAGCGTACAGTACACAGCTGATCGCGGTATATCTGCTGGCGATCCAGGCGGCATTTGTGAAAGGTCTGATCAGTGAAGAGCGGTATGGTGAGCTGATCGCGGAGCTGGGAAGGCTCCCGGAAAAGATCCAGAAGACCCTGGACGACAAAGAGCGAATCCAGTGGTTTGCAAGCAAGTACGCAAATGCAAAAGATATCTTCTTTATCGGCCGCGGCATCGACTATGCCATCAGCCTTGAGGGAAGCCTGAAGATGAAAGAGATCAGCTATATCCATTCCGAGGCCTATGCAGCTGGAGAGCTGAAGCACGGGACGATCAGCCTGATCGAAGACGGCACTCTGGTGGTCGGCGTGGTGACCCAGAAGGCACTTTTTGAGAAGACTCTGAGCAATATGGTGGAGACCAAGAGCAGGGGAGCTTACCTGATGGGACTCACGCTGTATGGAAACTATAATATCGAGGACAATGCAGACTTCTCAGTGTATGTTCCGAAGACAGAACAGTATTTTACGACCAGCCTGGCAATCGTGCCGCTGCAGCTGATGGGATATTACGTCAGTGTGGCTAAGGGTCTGGACGTGGATAAGCCTAGAAATCTGGCAAAATCTGTGACAGTAGAATAAGAATGCGAATGGGCAGGGACCGCTGCAATGCAGATGTATAGTTATCTGTGGAGCAGTGGTCTTTATTTTGCGTTTTTTTTTTAAAGCACTGGTTTTACAAACATTTAACATCCCTCTGTATTCGCGTTCCAATGTGCTTATGTTAAAATTGATTCGGAAATTTATAGAAGCAGGCGCCGATAAAGTGTTCTGCGCTATCGAAGATCTTGCGGAATATCTGCTTGGATAATCGATGATTTGTTGTGAATAAAGCGCTGTATTTGCGGAGATAATAGGAGAAAACCCCGCAAATACAGCGCCTTTTTGATTTTACATAGATTTAACATAACATTGATTTTACATTTTACATTCCTTTTTTATTATAAATACCGTTGACGGACGAGGGAAGTCCTCAGCAGAGGCGGGAATCGAACCCGCGGTACATAGTAATCGAAATTTGAAAAAGGAGATTATGAGACAATGAAAATGAAAAAGTTTATCGCAGTATTGGCAGCAGCATCAATGGTAGCTGCAATGGCAGCAGGATGTGGAAGCAATGAGGATACTTCAGCAGCAGGTGACGCGGCAGCAACAGACGAAGGCAGCGAGTCCGGAAGCTGGGATGCGGCAAATGCCATCACAGTTGTATCCCGTGAGGAAGGCTCAGGAACAAGAGGAGCTTTCACAGAGCTGTTCGAGGTTGTGGATGA
Organism: uncultured Mediterraneibacter sp.; assembly: GCA_944377705.1. Lineage (GTDB taxonomy): Bacteria > Bacillota > Clostridia > Lachnospirales > Lachnospiraceae > Mediterraneibacter. Next base: position 6,103 of record CALWFS010000031.1, read on the forward strand.
GGATGACAACGATATGACAACACTTGACGCGCAGGTAACAAACAGCACGTCCGTTATGATGACAACAGTATCTGAGAACGAATACGCGATCGGATATATTTCTCTCGGATCTCTTGACGAGTCACTTGTAAAGGCTGTTAAGATCGACGGAGCAGAGGCAACGGCAGAGAACATTGAGAACGGATCTTACAAAGTATCCAGACCATTCAATGTTGCAGTAAAACCGGATTCTGACAATGCAGTTGCAAAAGACTTTATGGCATTCATCATGAGCACAGAGGGCCAGCAGGTGGTAGCTGACGAAGGATACATCCCGGTAGCTGAGGTAGAGGCATATGCAGGGGAGGCTCCGGAAGGAAGCTGTGTAGTTGGAGGATCTTCTTCTGTATCACCGCTGATGGAAAAACTGATCGAGGCTTACAAAGAAGTAAACCCGAATGCATCTATCGAGCTTCAGACATCTGATTCTACAACAGGTATGACATCTGCGATCGAGGGAAGCTATGACATTGGTATGGCATCCAGAGAGCTGAAAGACGAAGAGGCCGCTGAACTTGAGGGCACAGTCATCGCAACAGACGGTATCGCTGTGATCATAAATCAGAACAACCCGACAGATGACCTGTCAGCAGATCAGGTGAAGAGCATCTATCTTGGCGATGTGACAACATGGGATGCAATCTAATGCATCAGTTCAGCCAGCCCTATGAACTGAGCGCCAGTATATGAGCAAAGAAGCGGCACAGCCACAGTAAGCACGGCTGTGCGGCTTTGCGAATGGCGCGTGCTGAACGAAAAACCATACAGAGAAATCCTTGAGGTAAAAGGTTTCCGCTTTTTAAATATGAGCCGGGCAGATATGTGGAGTATGTCTTCCCGGCTCATTAGGAGGAAAAAATGAAATCAAAAGCATGGACTGAAAAATTCATGCAGGGAGTATTTTTCGTAGCCGCGTGTGCATCCGTGCTTGCGGTGGCGCTTATCTGCATCTTCCTGTTTGCAAATGGAATCCCTGCAATGAGAGAAATCGGATTTATCAAGTTTATCACAGGTGAGATCTGGCGTCCGAACAGTGATCAGTTCGGTATCCTGCCCATGATCGTGGGAAGTCTCTATGTGACGGCAGGCGCGATTATCTTCGGCGTACCGATCGGTATCCTGACCTCTGTCTTTATGGCAATGTACTGTCCGAAGCATATATACAAGCCACTGAAAGCGGCCACAGAGCTTCTTGCAGGCATTCCTTCGGTTATCTACGGTTTCTTCGGCCTGGTGGTCGTAGTGCCTCTGATTCGTGATTTCGGAACGATGTTGTACAAGGCGGGACTTGTTCAGAAGCCAGGTTATGGAAACAGTATCCTGACCGCGTCTCTGATCCTGGGCATGATGATCCTGCCTACGATCATCGGGACAACAGAGAGCGCGATGCGCGCGGTGCCGGTTCACTATTATGAGGGCTCGCTCGCATTGGGGGCAACAAAAGAAAGGAGCATTTTCCGTGTCATTATTCCGGCTGCAAAATCAGGCGTGATCGCAGGGATCGTGCTGGGGATCGGGCGTGCCATTGGTGAAACAATGGCTGTCATCATGATCGTCGGAAACCAGGCGCGTCTTACGATGAGTATGCTGGATGGTATCCGTACCCTGACCGGAAATATTGTTATTGAGATGGGATATGCGACAGGACTGCACCGTGAAGCACTGATCGCAACAGGTGTTGTGCTCTTCGTGTTTATCCTGATCATCAATCTGAGTGTAGCATTGCTGAAGAGGGGGGCGGATCATGAGTAACGAAGTGAGTAAAAGCAATCAGATGATCAATAAGACAACAATTGGCGATAAATTCAAAACATATTTAAAACATCCGGGCTCATTTATCATGATGCTGCTCGTGATGCTTGCCTCCATCATCACTTTCGCTGTCCTCATTTTCCTGATCGCTTACATCCTGATCAATGGACTGCCGCATATCACACCGTCGCTTTTCTCACTGGAGTACAGCTCTGAGAATGCATCGGTTGTGCCGGCCTTTGTCAATACGATCGTTATGACATTGTTATCACTGCTGATTGCAGTACCTTTCGGAATCTTTTCTGCGATCTTCCTTGTGGAGTATGCGAAGAGAGGAAATAAATTCATAGAGGTCATCCGACTGACGACAGAGACACTGTCAGGTATTCCGTCTATCGTATACGGCCTCTTTGGTATGCTGTTCTTTGTAAATGCTTTGGGCTGGGGGTTCTCCCTTCTGGCGGGCGCTTTCACCATTGCCATTATGATCCTTCCGCTGATCATGAGAACGACAGAGGAAGCATTGAAAGCAGTTCCGGATTCATACCGTGAAGGAAGCTTCGGACTGGGCGCGGGCAAGCTGCGCACCGTGTTCCGCATTGTTCTTCCGTCAGCAATCCCGGGCGTCCTGGCAGGCGTAATCCTTGCGATCGGACGTATCGTGGGAGAGACTGCGGCGCTGATGTATACATCGGGAACGGTTGCCCAGATCCCGGACAGCGTAATGGGATCAGGACGTACCCTGGCGCTCCATATGTATGTCCTCTCAAGCGAAGGTCTCTATATGGACCAGGCTTACGCGACAGCAGTCATCCTGCTTATCCTGGTCGTAGGCATCAACGCATTATCGAGCGTGATCGCGAGAAAACTTACGAAAGCTTAATTGTGAAAAAAACTGTGAAATGGGACGTGGTAAAACTCGATTTCACTACGCCCCGGATTAAAGAGGTAGAGCAAATGTCTAAGATTAGTATAAAGAATTTGGATTTGTATTACGGCGATTTTAAGGCGCTCAAGAATGTAAATCTGGAGATCGAAGCCAACAAGATCACCGCATTTATCGGGCCTTCCGGATGCGGTAAATCAACACTCCTTAAGTCCATCAACCGCATGAATGACCTTGTGGAAGGCTGCCGTATCGACGGCGAGATCCTTCTTGACGGACAGAATATCTTTAAGGGCATGGACGTAAATATGTTAAGAAAACGGGTGGGTATGGTATTCCAGAAGCCGAACCCATTCCCCATGAGCATCTACGATAATATTGCATTCGGACCGAGAACACACGGGATCCATTCAAAGTCAAAACTGGATGATATCGTAGAAAAGTCACTGAGAAACGCAGCGATCTGGGATGAGTGCAAAGACCGTCTTAAGTCAAGCGCTCTGGGAATGTCCGGAGGACAGCAGCAGAGACTCTGTATCGCAAGGGCGCTTGCCGTAGAGCCGGAGGTGCTCCTCATGGATGAGCCTACTTCCGCTCTTGACCCGATCTCTACGTCTAAGATCGAAGACCTTGCGATGGAACTGAAAAAGGACTATACTATCGTTATGGTAACGCACAACATGCAGCAGGCTGTACGTGTGTCTGACAATACTGCATTTTTCCTTCTGGGAGAGGTCGTAGAGTACAATGATACGGAAAAACTCTTCTCAATACCGTCAGATAAGAGAACAGAAGACTACATCACAGGGAGGTTTGGTTAAATCATGCGTAATAAATTTGACAAACAGCTTCATCTTCTGGATGAACAGCTTACACATATGGGAGAGCTCTGTGAAGCAGCCATTGCAAAGGCTACGCAGGCTCTGAAAGACGGAAGCGCGGAGCAGGCAAAGGTTATCATTTCAGAGGATGAGGAGATCGACCAGTCCGAGAAAGATATTGAGAGACTCTGTCTGAAACTTCTGCTCCAGCAGCAGCCGGTGGCAAAGGATTTAAGAAGGATATCCGCTGCCCTTAAGATGATCACGGACATGGAGCGTATCGGTGATCAGACTGCGGATATCGCGGAGATCATCCTTTCTTCAAAGAAATGGGCGGCAACTGCTGAAAATATTCAGGTAATCGGGAAAATGGCGTCCGAAGTCAGCAAAATGGTGCGCAACAGTGTGACTGCTTATGTGAACAGAGACCTGGAGCTTGCCCGCGACGTGATGAAAGCAGATGATGAGATTGACTTGTACTTTGATGAGGTGAAGGATGAGATGATCAATTTCATCAAAGAAGAGAAGGGTGAGAACGGCAAAGCGATCTTTGACCTGATCATGGTGACAAAATATCTGGAGCGTATCGGAGATCATGCGACAAACATCGCAGAGTGGGTGGAATTTTCAATTACCGGCGTGCACAAAGACAGCGCGATCATCCACGAGAGCTGACAGAGGAACAGCCTTCCTCCTTGAAAACGGATAAAGGCTGATTACGGAAACAGTAATATAAGACGAAGGAGAACTCGAAACGATGATATATTGCGTGGAAGATGACGACAACATTCGTGAGCTGGTGATATATACTTTGGAAACGACCGGGCTGAAGGCCAGGGGATTTGCGGAAGGTTCTGCCTTCATGGAGGCTCTGGCGTTTGATACGCCGGAGCTGATCCTGCTTGATATCATGCTTCCCGGGGATGACGGTCTGGAGCTTTTGAAGAAACTGAAGTCTTCGCCCAAAACGAAAAGCATTCCGGTGATCATGGTCACAGCAAAGGGCACGGAGTATGATAAAGTGATCGGATTGGATTCCGGGGCGGATGATTATGTGACAAAGCCTTTCGGTATGATGGAGCTTGTCTCCAGGATCAAGGCAGTCCTGCGCCGTTCAGGGAAGGTGGAGGATCGTATAGATATGGAGCTTTCAGGTGTCCGTATGGACATAAAGAAGCATGAGGTCACTGTGGACGGAAAGCAGGTAGCGCTTACTCTCAAGGAATTCGAACTTCTGGAGAAACTGATGCGCAATCAGGGGATTGTTCTGACAAGAGATCAGCTCCTGACAGAAATCTGGGGATATGATTTTGACGGCGAGACAAGGACCGTGGATGTACATATCAGAACTTTGAGGCAGAAGCTGGGAGCAAAAGGTGAGATCATCCAGACTGTCCGCGGCGTAGGATATCGTGTTGGAGGAGTCGCATAAGTATGGTACAGAAGATTCAGCAGAACATTAGGGAAAAGATCAGAAAAAGATACCCCAGGAGCATGAGGCTGAAGATACAGAAGAGCATGATGGTCATTCTTGCAGTGACCCTCGTGCTTTTCTATGTTATCCTGTCCGTGATCCTTTATAACCAGAACCTGTCCATCCTGCGGACAGAAGTGAAGCAGGAGACAAAATACATCTGCACGGCTGTCAATATTTCGGGGGCAGAGTACCTGGAGCAGATGGACAATATAGATGAGTCCACCCGCGTGACCCGCATTGATGAGAACGGCAGTGTGCTCTATGACTCCCGGCGCGATGCGGACACTCTTGACAATCACAGCGGGAGAGAAGAAGTAAGGGAAGCGCTCAAAAGCGGTGAAGGTGAAGATGTGCGGCGCTCTGTGACAGTGGAGAAAGATCTGTATTACTATGCTCTGCTCCTGGACGACGGGAGCGTGCTCCGTGTGTCCAGGGAAGTGGATAGTCTGGCCAGCACGGCTCTGGATATGCTTCCGGTGATCGGGGGGCTTGCCGTGCTGATGATCATCTTTGCCATGCTGCTTGCAAAATGGCAGACATCCCGCCTGATCAAGCCCATAAATGAGCTTGACCTGGAGCACCCGCTTGACAATGACGTTTATACAGAATTAAGCCCGCTTCTTACAGCCATGGACAGACAGAACAAGGAGAAGGAAGCTGTCTCAAATATGAGGAAGGAGTTTTCCGCTAATGTATCTCATGAGCTCAAAACTCCACTGACCTCGATCTCAGGCTATGCGGAGATCATGAAAAACGGAATGGTGCGCCCGGCGGATATCCCGGTATTTTCAGAGCGTATCTACAAGGAGGCGCGCCGTCTGATCACTCTTGTGGAGGATATCATTAAGCTGTCCAAGCTGGATGAGGAGTCTGTGGAACTGGAGAAGCAGGAGACAGACCTCTACGATCTGACCAGAGAGATCGTCAGCCGGCTGGCGCCGCAGGCGTCTCAGAAAAATGTGCGCATGGAGCTGACCGGGGAGCCCGTGAAGTATGTAGGCATCCGACAGATCCTTGATGAGATGATCTACAATGTGTGTGAAAACGCGATCAAATACAATAACGATGGCGGAAGGGTCACTGTCTGGGTCGGCAATACACTGGAGGGTCCTAAGATCAGTGTCACTGACACAGGCATTGGTATCCCTAAAGAACATCATGAGCGTATTTTTGAGCGTTTCTACCGTGTGGACAAGAGCCACTCCAAAGAGCGCGGCGGGACCGGGCTGGGCTTGTCCATCGTAAAGCACGGCGCATTGCTGCATGGGGCAAAAGTCAGCGTAGACAGCACGCCCGGAAAAGGAACCAAGATCGAGATGCAGTTTTAAAATCTGGATTTGACTGTGCGGACTTCCAGTCGGATGAACGTAGAAAACCGCAGACCTATTTGGGGTGCCTTTCGCGGCGGGCGGGGATGTGGCGGCGGTGACTTGGAGTAGTCTGCTGGAAAGACTTAAAGGAATGGGGTGTGGCGTTAATTTCAAAGCGGATGCCTGAGCGCAGGCGAATCGTCCGCTTTGAAATTGTCTTTAGCCACATTCCATTCCTTTTACGTCTTTCCCAGATTACGGAACCGGAACCTGAGCCATATCCCCGCCCGCCGCGAATACGTCTTTAAAATACTCTGCGGTTTTCGGACGTTTTTCCGCCTCCCGTCCTCACATACAAATCCAGATTTTTAAACTTGAAGGTTTTTGATTATTGTGCTACCATGTGTATAACACACTCCAGAAAGGATGAAGTACCATGCTGATAGAAATTGATTTTGACAGTGACGAGGCGATCTATGTCCAGTTGTGCAATCAGATTATTATGGGGATCGCTGCTTCTGTGATCCGCGAGGGAGATTCACTCCCGTCAGTGCGCCAGCTTGCGGATATGATCGGAGTAAACATGCATACCGTAAACAAAGCATACAGCGTGCTGAAGCGGGAAGGGTATATCAGCCTGGATAAGAGACGGGGCGCTGTGATCGCTCTGGATATCGATAAGCTGGAGCAGTTGGAAGAGATGAGGCGTGAGTTTCGGATCGTGCTCGCCCGCGGGTGCTGTAAAAATATCTCCAGGCAGGAGGTGCATGACCTGGTGGATGAGATATTTGATGATTACGGCGCGCGCATAGAGGGCTAGAGAGCATTTATATATGAAAGAAAGTACTGCCCTGATGAGTGATCATGGGGTAGAAGGTCAGGAGGATTTTATGCACATTTCATATACAGAACAGGCAGAAAGAGCGATAAAATACGCTTCGAAGAAGGCAAAGGAGATGCAGCATCCCTATATCGGGACAGAGCATCTTCTTCTGGGGCTGCGGTCAGAATACTCGGGTGTTGCCGGGCAGATTCTGGCTCAGAACGGGGTGGAGGAGAAGGATGTGCTCCGCCTTATGGATGAACTGATCGTGCCCCCGGAGAATGTTTTTGCAGGACGAAAACCAGAGGAAAGTCCAAGGTTTCGGTATATTTTGGAAAACAGCGAAAAGGAAGCGCTCAGGCTGCGCGCATCAGAGGTGGGGACTGAGCACCTTCTGCTGTCCATCATCAGAGAAGTGGACTGTGTGGCTGCGCGCATTCTCATTACATTAAATATTAACCTGCAGAAAATTTTTCAGGATATAATGGCTGTTGCGGGGGTGGATGCTAAGGAGTATCAGGAAGAGATCCAGGAGACACAGAAGGGCGCGGGCTCCATGGTGGAACAGTTCTGTACGGATCTGACAGCACGGGCAGAGGAAGGAAAGCTGGATCCGGTGCTTGGCAGAGAGCAGGAGATGTACCGTCTGATGCAGATCTTGAGCCGGAGGACGAAAAACAATCCATGTCTGGTGGGTGAGCCGGGCGTTGGAAAGACTGCGGTGGTAGAGGGGCTTGCCCAAAGGCTCGCTTCGGGAGTGGTTCCGGAAAAGATGAAAGGCAGGCGAATTTACAGTTTGGATCTCCCGGGATTGATTGCAGGATCGAAGTACCGGGGAGAATTCGAAGAGCGTATGAAGGGGCTGATCTCCGAGGTCAAGGCAAGTGGGAATATTATCCTGTTCCTTGATGAGATCCATACAATGATCGGAGCGGGAGGAGCAGAAGGGGCGATCGATGCGTCCAGCATTCTCAAGCCGTCCCTTGCAAGAGGCGAGATGCAGCTCATCGGTGCTACTACGATCACAGAATACCGGAAATATATCGAAAAAGACGCAGCGCTGGAGAGGCGTTTCCAGCCGGTGACCGTGGAGGAGCCTGCTCAGGAACAGGGGATACAGATCCTGCGGGGGCTCAGAGGGAAATATGAGAGCCATCACAGGGTGACCATCAGTGATAAGGCCCTGGAGGCAGCGGTGCAGATGTCACAGAGGTATATTACAGACCGCAATCTGCCGGACAAGGCGATCGATGTTATGGATGAGGCGTGTTCAAAGGTTAGTTTGAAGGGATATAAGGTGCCGGACAATCTGACCGCGCTGGAAGAGACGGTGAAAGAGCTGGCTGTTCAGAAAGAAGAGGCAATCAGAAAGGGAGATTTTACTGAGGCTTCCCT
>CALWFS010000032.1 GCA_944377705.1 uncultured Mediterraneibacter sp.
GTGAATGCGGTGGATAAGTATGATTATAAAGTAAAGACCGAACAGATGCTCGAACTTATGGAGGACGGTGCATACAGACAGGCAGCGGAAATTGCGGATGCGATCGACTGGAAGAGGGTCCGCAATATCGGAATGCTGGCAAATGTCAGTGAGATCTATGAAAAGAATAAAGAGTATCAGAAGGCTTATGAGGTACTGAATCTTGCTTACCGCCGTGCCGAGGGGAGCAGGAAGATTATCAGCCGACTTTGTACATTGGCGGTCAAAACAGGGAACGTAGACGAGGCGATCGATTACTATGATGATTTTATTCAGATCGCGCCAAAAGATCCGAATCAGTATATCTTGAGATATCAGATCCTCCGTGCGCAGAGGGCGCCTGTGGAGCAGCAGATTGAGGCTCTTGAGGAATACAAGAAGTCGGAGTATATTGAAGAGTGGGCGTACGAGCTGGCGAAGCTGTACCAGGAAGCTGGCATGACAGCAGAATGTCTGGAGGAGTGCGACGACCTGATCCTCTGGTTCAGTGAAGGGCAGTATGTGTATAAAGCGATGGAGCTGAAGATGCAGTACAAACCGCTGACCCCGTCTCAGCAGGAAAAATATGACCGCCGGTATGAGAAGCTGTCTGAGGAGACAGAAGAAATGCCGGATATTGTGACTTATGCAGAAGTGAAAAGCGGGGAGGCTGTTGACGATGATATCATTGACGCCGATGATGATATAGAGGATACCGAGGCGCGCGAAATCAGCCCGGACGAGGAAGAGCCGATCGCGGAAGAGAGCGTCCCCTTGGAGGGTGATGACGGCGCTGCGAATCCTGTTGAAACGCAGCCGAAGAAAAAGAAGATCGGGGATACAATGCCCCTTGGCGAGGCTTTGAAAAAGCTCCTTCATCCGGAGAATGAAGCGATGCCGGAAGAGGAAGAAGAGCCTGAGCTGGATGACCTTGCTGAAGAGATCGGGGAAATCGAGTCCGTGGCTGATATGGACATTGTTGCCCAGATGGCAGATGAAAAGAATAAGGCAGTCACGGCAGCAGGAGGAATGACAGAGATCACCCCGGATGAGATGGATGCGGAGGAAACAGAAGAGATCGCACTTGCGGCGGATGCGGAGGAATTGTTCCCTGAGGCTGAAGAAGAAATTGCAGGAGTTGAAGCGGCAAAGGATTCCGGGAAAGAAGATGACCAGATAACGGGACAAATGAACCTGGAAGATATCCTTTCCGGCTGGGAGGGAGCTCCGGAAGAGGATGGGGAGACCGGATCAGAGGAAGCGGAGGAGTTCTTTGCAGAGGATGAAGACGCAGATGGACTCAGAGAGGAACTGTCAGACGAAGAGGCAGAGAATCCGGAAGAGGAGCTGTCGGATGAAGAGGCGGAGGATCCGGAAGAGGAGCTGTCAGATGAAGAGGCAGAGGATCTGGAAGAGGAGATAGCTGACGAAGAAGCGGAAGAACTGGAAGTGGAAGACGAAGAGTCTGAAGAGCAGGTTTTGACTGATACAGATAACAGCAGTTTAGAAGGGGAATTGACAGGGGATAATATGGAGAATAAGAAAACAGCAGCGCCGATCCTGCCGCCGGATATCCAGCGGATGATTGACGAGATAGAAGGAGTGATCCCGCCGGAAGAGGAGAAGCCGGAGAAACCGGCGAAGAGGACCTTAGAGAGAAAACCGGAAGAACCACACGAGAATATGGGGGAAGTTGCTGAATCGCTCCGTATAGACGATGATTTTGACGGGGAAGAATATTTTGATGATGACGAACTTCCGGCTGATGACGAGTACTTTGATGAAGGGGAAGAATTCGAGGATGACGACGAGTACCTGGATGAAGGGGAAGAGCTGGAGGATGACGATGAGTACCTGGATGAAGGGGAAGAGCTGGAGGATGACGACGAGTATCTCGATGAAGGGGAAGAGCTGGAGGATGACGATGAGTACCTGGATGAAGGGGAAGAGTTCGAGGATGACGACGAATACCTTGGAGAGGCTGAAGATCTTGAAGATTTCGGAGATGAAGATCTGGGTGAAGATCTGTTAGAGGATGAGGCTGAGGAATTAGATGACGCAGCGCCTGATATAGAAGAAGAGTTCCGGATAAATCCGGAACATGCAGAGCAGGAAGATGACAGGGAAATCCCGGATGACGATGATGACGGTATGGATATCCTTTCAGCTACAACGCCTCTCAGCAGAAAAGAGACTGCAAAACTGATCGCGACAGGAAAGACAGCCCCGCTTCCTCTGGATGAAATTTCGGACGCGCTTTCCATGTCAGATACCGGATTCATTGTGCATGGGCGCTATGACCTGGAGATGCAGAGCGGCATCGGTACAAGAGCAGGACTTACGGAAGAGCAGAAAAAGCTGTTTTCCTATTTTGTTCCTGTGCGCGGCATGAGCGAGCAGCTCGTAGATGTACTGGAACAAGACAAAAACTGTACGAACAGGAATGGTACGTCAAAGTCAGGGAACCTTCTTATCATTGGAAATAAAGGCAACGGAAAAACCGTGCTTGCCGTAGATGTGGTCAAGGCGATCCAGAAGCAGAGAGAGATCAAGCAGGGTAAGGTTGCGATCGTTTCAGGAGATTCTTTGAACAAGAAGAGGATCAGCGATATTTTTGATAAGCTTTACGGTGGTGCGCTGATCATTGAGAAGGCCGGAAAGATGAATGAAAAGACGGTCGCACGTCTGAACAAGGCTATGGAGAAGGATACCGGGGAGCTGCTGATCGTACTTGAAGAGCAGAGAAAGCCGCTGGACAGGCTGCTGTCCTCGAACCGTGAGTTTAGGAGAAAATTCACATCCCGTCTGGAGATACCGATCTTCATCAATGATGAGCTGGTAACATTTGGTCAGACTTATGCACAGGAGAATGGATACCGCATAGACGAGATGGGGATTCTGGCATTGTACAGCAAGATCGATTCACTTCAGAGAGAAGATCATGCGGTGACAGTTGCGGAAGTCAAGGACATTATGGACGAGGCAATCCAGCACTCTCAGAAAGCGTCAGCCAAGAAGCTGATGAAACGTGTGTTAGGCAAGAATACCGATGAGGCAGACAGGATTATACTCTCGGAAAAGGATTTTAATATTTGATCAAAAGAGAAAGACAGTATTTTGTCAGAAAAGATGCGAGGCATTATGGCAGGATGCTGTCTGTCTTTTTGTCTATTTTTGCTAATGAGAAGCTTTTCTCTTTCTTTTTTTGTGGTGATAAAGTATAATATGGATAAATAAAAATCGAGCGGTGAGGTGGCTTTTATGAAAAAGGGAAAAAGCACAAAGAAAAAGTTACAGCCTTATGAGATCGGTGAGCTTGATCAGTATCTTTTCGGTCAGGGCAATCACTATGAGATCTATCAGAAAATGGGTGCACATAAAGTGACTTATAATGGGAAAGAGGGGGTCTATTTTGCAGTTTGGGCACCCCATGCGCGCAGGGCTGCGGTGGTAGGCGATTTCAATGGCTGGGACTTTGAAGCGGATTACATGGAGAGGCAGGAGCCTCTGGGAATTTATACGCTCTTTGTTCCGGGGGTAAAAGAGGGGGATCTTTACAAGTTTTGTATTGAGACAGAACAGGGAAAACGTATTTTTAAGGCGGATCCGTTTGCAAACTATGCGGAGCTGAGGCCGGGAACAGCGTCCAGAGTGACAGATATCTCTCATCTGAAATGGACGGATGATACTTGGATGAAGGCGCGCGAGACATGGGACCACAGGGTAAATCCTATGTCTATCTACGAGGTTCATCTGGGATCCTGGATGCGCCATCCGGGAAGAGAGGATGAGGGATTCTACACATACAGAGAGTTTGCCGAAGCGATCGCAAAATATGTGAAAGATATGGGGTATACGCATGTGGAACTGATGGGGATGGCAGAACATCCCTTTGACGGGTCTTGGGGATATCAGGTGACAGGATATTACGCGCCGACTTCCAGATACGGGACTCCGGAAGATTTTGCCTATATGATCAATTATCTTCACAGGAACAATATCGGGGTTATCCTTGACTGGGTACCCGCTCATTTCCCGAGAGACGCGCATGGCCTGGCTGATTTTGACGGCACGCCTACGTTTGAGTATGCAGACCCGCGCAAAGGCGAGCATCCGGACTGGGGGACAAAGATCTTTGACTATGGCAAGGCGGAGGTGAAGAATTTCCTTATCGCCAATGCGCTGTTCTGGATCGAGCATTTCCACGTGGACGGGCTCCGGGTAGACGCTGTGGCTTCTATGCTCTATCTGGATTACGGCAAGCAGGATGGTCAGTGGGTCGCAAATAAGTATGGCGGCAATGAGAACCTTGAGGCGATCGAGTTCTTTAAGCATCTGAACTCTGTTGTCCTGGGAAGAAATAAGGGAGCTGTCATGATCGCGGAAGAGTCTACTGCATGGCCGAAGGTGACTGGATCGCCGGAGGATGGCGGGCTTGGATTCAGCCTGAAATGGAATATGGGATGGATGCACGATTTTACAGAATACATGAAGCTGGACCCATATTTCAGGAAGAATGCGCATAATATGATGACATTTGCCATGGCGTATGCGTACAGTGAGAATTATATCCTTGTATTGTCTCATGACGAGGTAGTGCATTTGAAGTGCTCCATGCTCAATAAGATGCCGGGGCTTGGCTTTGATAAATATGCGAATCTGAAAGTGGGATATGCATTCATGACAGGGCATCCGGGTAAGAAGCTGCTCTTTATGGGGCAGGAGTTCGCTCAGCTTAGAGAATGGAGCGAGGAGAGGGAGCTTGACTGGTTCCTTCTGGCTGAGCCTGAGCATCAGGCGATCCAGAACTGGTACCGAGATCTTCTTCATCTTTATAAAAAGAATAAAGCAATGTATGAGATGGATTCAGATCCCGCAGGATTCCAGTGGATCAATGCGGACGACTGCTTCCGCAGCATTTACAGCTTTATCAGACATTCCAAAGATGGGAAGAAGAATCTGCTCTTCGTATGCAATTTCACACCGGTGGAGCGCCCGGATTACCGGGTAGGAGTACCCCGAAGAAAACAGCTGAAGCTGGTTCTCAACAGTGATGATGCAAAATATGGCGGAAATGGCGAGGAGAGACCTCTGATCTATAAGCCGGTAAAACAGGAGTGTGACGGACAGAAATATTCATTTGCATATTCGCTTCCGGCATATGGGGTGGCTGTATTTGAATGCTGATAACAAAAAGTACAAATTAATATGTACAAGGGGTCAGGCACCTTTTAAAAGGGGTCTGACCCCTTTGGGATGAGATGTATAAAAAATTACAATTCAGAAAAATAAAATCGGAAAATTATATCAAAAATCATAAATTAATGATATAATAGACCCCGTACTGATAAATTTTATATTCTTAATTCAAAAGGAATGGAGGAGTGATTGGAATGGACAATCAATTGGCACTACTGACACTATTTGGCTCCATCATTGCGCTTCTGTTTGTGGCAAGCAGAGCGCAGAAGGTACTTCGATTCCCGGAAGGGAATGATACCATGAAAAAGATTTCCGGCTCTATCCACAAAGGGGCGATGGCGTATCTTCGCCGCCAGTATAAGATCCTGATCGGGTTCTTTGCTGTGATGTTTGTGATCCTGTTTGTGATGGCTGCTCTGGGACTGCTGACATGGTTTGTTCCTTTTGCTTTTGTGACCGGTGGATTCTTTTCAGGTCTGTCGGGATTCGTGGGAATGCAGATCGCTACGAGGGCAAATGCGAGGACTGCGGCCGCATGCCAGAAAAGTCTGAACAAAGGTCTGAATGTGGCGTTTTCTGCCGGGTCTGTCATGGGATTTACCGTGGTAGGACTGGGACTTCTGGATATCTCGATCTGGTATTTGCTGCTGAGGCTTGTATTTAAGCTTCCGATCGAGGATATCACGAGTACGATGCTGACATTCGGAATGGGAGCTTCTTCTATGGCGCTGTTTGCGCGTGTCGGCGGAGGTATCTATACAAAGGCAGCGGATGTTGGAGCTGACCTGGTGGGAAAAGTAGAGGCCGGCATTCCAGAAGATGACCCGAGAAACCCAGCCGTTATCGCAGATAACGTAGGAGATAATGTGGGGGATGTTGCCGGTATGGGCGCTGACCTCTATGAGTCTTATGTCGGTTCTATCCTGTCTGCGTGTGCTCTCGGTGTCATTGCTTTTAATAAGATTGAATCAGTGGACCGTGTAAATGCGGTCGTGATTCCGATGGTCCTTGCCGCAGTCGGCGTGCTTGCATCCATCATTGGATCACTGCTGGTAAAGACGGGAGAAAATACGGATCAGAGTACGCTCCTGAAGGCGCTCAGACGAGGGACAAACACGAGTGCGATCATTATCGCAGTCGTTGCTTTCCCGCTCGTATGGTTTATCCTGGGGAAAGATTTCATTGGATTCTATGTGGCGATTCTCGCTGGTCTGCTGGCAGGCGTATTGATCGGATTCTTTACGGAATATTTTACATCAGACACATATAAACCTACGCAGAAGCTTGCGGACAAATCAGAGACAGGATCTGCAACGATCATTATCGGCGGATTAAGTCTTGGAATGCTCTCTACCGCAGTGCCCATCGTTATCATCGCGATCTGCGTTATGGCTGCATATGCGCTGTCCGGAGGTTTCATTGAGTCAACAAGAGGTCTCTACGGAATCGCGCTGGCGGCAGTAGGCATGCTGTCAACTCTTGGGATCACACTGGCGACAGATGCATACGGACCGATTGCTGATAACGCAGGTGGTATCGCGGAGATGGCAGGTCTGGACTCGGAAGTCAGAAGACGTACTGACGCTCTGGATTCTCTGGGAAATACAACAGCTGCAACCGGTAAAGGTTTTGCTATTGGTTCAGCTGCTCTGACTGCACTTGCGCTGATCGCTTCTTATGTCGAGAAGGTTCAGGAAGTAGGAGGGGCAGAGATTACGCTTGATATGAGCGTTATGAACCCGACTGTGCTGGTTGGCATCTTTATCGGAGCATGTCTGCCGTTTGTATTCGCCGCTCTGACAATGGATTCTGTCGGACGCGCTGCGCAGAGTATCGTAGTGGAAGTACGCCGGCAGTTCAAGGAGATTAAGGGACTGATGGAAGGAAAGGCGGAGGCAGACTATGAGACCTGTGTGGATATCTGTACGAAGGCATCCCTCCATGAAATGATCCTGCCTACTTTGCTTGCGATTATTACTCCTGTTGTGACAGGGCTGATCCTCGGTTATAACGGCGTGATCGGACTTCTCACCGGCTCTACTGCAACGGGATTCCTGATGGCTATCTTCATGGCCAATGCAGGCGGCGCGTGGGATAACGCGAAGAAGTATATCGAGGGCGGCGCTCACGGCGGAAAAGGCAGTGACTGCCACAAGGCCGCTGTTGTGGGCGATACGGTGGGAGATCCGTTTAAGGATACTTCAGGACCGTCTATCAATATCCTGATCAAGCTGCTTTCCATGGTTTCGATCGTGTTCGCAGCGCTGGTTGTGAATTATCATATATTCTAAAATGTATATCAGCTGCAGAAGGCAGCAGAGGTCGGAAAGGCCGCCGCATGTTATATAGGGCATGCGGCGGCCTTTTTTGTATTAGGCTTTAGCCTGTTGAAAATAAATGCGCAGCGTGCATTTATTTGAGACTAAAACATGGATGTGCAAATACCATATCGTTTTCACACCAAAGTATAGACTCTCTGCTCCTGCGACGGAAAAGCATTCGGAACGAACGCGCAGCCATCACCGGAGATGATGAATATGAGGGGATTGGGGATGTTTCACCAACAAGCAGAATGATGGGAAGACGCCGAGGGCGGGGAGCGGAATGAGCAGAGTGGTATCACTCTGCCCTGCTTGCTAAGTTGTGGGAGAATATGGGATGTGAGAGATAAATATTTTGATAATTTTGCTGTTATCATTAACATTTGTAAATGACAGGATTTTCTAATATATTTATAATTATAAATATATGTCAAAATAAGGGGGGATTGTCTATAACAGCGGATGAGTTTTATTGTAATGTTTTTCACTTAAAAGACAAAAATCTTATACAGTAGCCTGTCAGTGCAACAGAAATCAGGTATTTGAAAAAGGGAGAGTTTGTGGTTTGTATTGGAGAAGTACAGAACGATGTGTACTTTTTGGAAACAGGAATTGCAAGAGGATATTGTAGGTTTGTCAAACATATGGTACACTATGCTGGATAAATTCCTTTAGGACAGTCTGTAGGGATTTCCAACCCAGAGGTCTTATAGGGAACTGATTATAGTCCCTGCGGTTATAGGCTTGGAGCTGCCTTGAAAAGTCCTCAAAGGAATAAAAGGCATGGGAGGCATAAAACCGTTCGTTATCCTTGCGGTGGCTGCGTTCCACTTTCCCGTTATGGCGGGATGTGAAAGAACGGATCAGTTTACGACGGATCCCATGCTCCTGCAGGACCCGCTGAAAAGCTGTTAAGGTTACCTGACCGGGAGTTGAGAAGCGCTTTGTGAATTCCATGCCATTGTCAGTCAGGACACATTCGATGGGCATAGGAAAACGCTGAATCAGGTGTTCCAGGAAACGCGCGGAAGAATAGATACTGTGTTCTTCAAAAGCTTCCACATAACGCCAGCGGGAGTATTCATCAATGGCGGTATACTGATAGAACTTTTTGCCTGTTGCCTGATTGACCAGACAACAGGAAGGAACGAATTTTACATCGATCTGGATTCTCTGCCCGGGATATTTCATCTGCTCATAAGGCTTGGGGACATACTTGGGATTAGGAAGTTTTTCTGCCATGATCCCCTGTTTCTTAAGGAAACGGTAAAGACCTGGAATGGAGCGTTTATATCCTCGCTTTTTAAATATTCAGTTGTAACACATGTATTGTAATCCTACATTGGAAACAGGAAGTGCAAGAGGATATTTTCTTGATGTAAATGGTAAAGATGTGACTGACTGTTTCGGTTTTCGATGCGGAACAGCGGCAGTATCGTTTGGGCAATATTGATTACTGCAATGAAAGAGCAATGGAAATTAAAATGTGTACTTAATTCTTATACGGCAGTGTAGCGGTATCAATGGTTTTTAGAAAAGTATCCGGGACTAATTGGCAAGGTAACCAATAAGTATATTGCGTCTTTTTTAGGAATAACACCTGTGACTCTTAGCCGTCTGCGTAAAACAATACGAGAAGGGAAGATAATGGAAAATAATCAAAAATGAAAAAATTATCAATTTCTTAATTGGAATAAAGCTGGATTGTCGGCAGGCAATCCAGTTTTATATAAAAAAATTATAGGAGAAAAATTTATGAAAACTATCAAAAAATTTCCAACTTTTTTGCTTGCAATTATTTTGTGTGTTGGCATGATGGTAATACCTGCATATGCCGAATCATCAACACAAGATGGGCTGGAAGTCAATCTGACTACCAACAAAGAAACATACAGCCAAGATGAACAGATTGTAGCAACCTTAACGGTTACGAATACTAATGAGGTGGCGGTAAGTAACGTTTCTCTGGAAAATGTAATTCCAGAAGGGTATAAGTTGGCAGACGGCTCTGAAGCAACGAAACAGGTTGAGTCTCTGGAATCAGGAGAATCTGTAACGCTGACGGTTACCTATGTTACAGATTCTGTAAATAACAACGAATCCGAACCCAGTAATGGCAATAACACAGGAAGTGGAGACATTTCTGGTGCTGGTACAGGTAATGATTCTGGGAATAACAGCTCTGGATTGAATACCGGAAATACAAATTCTGTTATTGCGACAGGAGATAATTCAAACAGTATATTCTGGGGTCTTCTGTTAGTAATGGCGAGTGCAGGGATTATTACAATACTGGTATTGAAAAAAAAGAAGGGTAAGAAATTCCTGTCTCTGTTTTTGTGCATGACAATGGTTGGCTCCCTAGCTACTGGTATCTCTACTAAAGCTTATGCTGAGGAGAATAACTCTAGTCATATTAACATTGAGCATATCATTGTAGTTGATGGCAAAGAATTAACCACTAGGGGAATTGTAAACTATAATAATATACAGTCTACAGATCCATCTGATGATTCAGTGATAAATCTTTCTGCAAGTAAAACGGAATATTCATTATCGGAAAATGGAATGATTTATTTCTATGCAGAGGTAAATTGTGAATCTGAAAATGTATCTCTGATCGATGCAGAAACAGAAGAAGTTTTTTTAGAACTTGTCGATGACGGAAAATATTCTGAAAGTGGAGACGACCTTCCGGGAGATAATATCTTTACAGCGAAAACTGAACTTGACACATCGTTTGAAAATGAATATAGCTTTTATGCTGTTGCATCAGGTGAAAAAGAGTTTATTTCAAACACTATAACAGTTGTTGTATATTCTAATTTTACTGATGAAGAACTTTCAGATATGGATAAAGTTGATGAAATGTTTCAAACGGAATTATTCTCGGCAGAAAACTTTGATTCAATGACTATAGAGGAACGCAAGGAAATCGCTGATTCTCTGTTTGAAGAAATGATTGCGGAGGGGTTAATAGAGGGGGATTCGGTTCTCTATGATAAAGAAACGCAGTCGTATACCTTTGTTTATTCAGCAGGTGCTCTTGGTTCTCTTATTATTAAAAATTGGAATGCTGATCAGAATGGTAATGCGGGAGATCAATTCTATTTTGATGAAATTACTGATGCTATAGAGGGGGACAATTCTACTGAAGAAAATATAGACGATTTTAATATTACAAATGAACTTACACAAGTGATTCCTAGTGATAACACAGCAGATGAGTCAAGTGAGGCTGAGGCTGGTGAGGACACAGCGGGAGAGTCAAATAAGATTGTGCCAGAGGAAAAAATAATAAACGAACGGGAAAATGCCATAAGTACTTATGGATTTGAAGACAATGCAATTGTGACTTATGCGGATGCCGGAGAAGATTATACTATTGGGAATGCGTTGATATTATGGTCATTTGACCAAGCGTGGGATGATGAATCATATAGAAGACCGTTTTATGAGCAAACTGAAAGCGAATGGGAATCAAAGGGGTTAGATGTAACTGTCGATTACGATACAACTGTAGAAGATTACAAAAACTTAAATGGTTATGATGTTATTTGCTTTAGTGGACATGGTGCATATAATACATATAAAACGGGTATTTTTGGAATAAATAAAACAACAGTTTCTTCATTGATATTGCATGAGAAGTCAACCTGGTTGAAAAATTGGGATTATTCAGCAGATTTGAAAGCTTTTAGAATTGGTAAAACGAGTGTTCAAGGAGGAACAATGTATGCTATTTTACCAAATTTCTTTACCTATTACTATAGTAACGGTGATTTAGATGGAAGTTTTGTATTTGCAGAGAATTGTGAGTTTTATGGAATAAATGGAACTGAAATTTATACAATGGCGAATGCTGTTAGAAGTGCGTCAGTGGAATCAGTAATTGGTTTCCATAATTCAGTTATGGCAAATTATAGTCGCGACTTCATGAAAGATTATGTAGACGATTTAATTGAGGGAGCAACCACAAAGGAAGCATATGATGCTGCTATTTCAAGCCAAGGGGCAAATGATTACTTTACTGGACGTGAACAATATGGTCCGACTGCTTATCCTATTTTTACTGGAAATAAAAGCTCAAGCCTGATTAATGCAGAAATTAGGAATGGTGATTTTGAAGAGGCTAATACACCTGTTGAGTGGAATCAAGTGGGAGATACACGTGTTATAAATAAACTGGGAAGCATTGTTCCGTATAAAAATCAGAAAATGGCTATTTTGACAACGGGAATTGGTTCAGCGGAAGATGATTATTTAGCTGGTACAGAAGGAAGCGTTTTATCACAAACTGTAAAAATTCCTGAAAATATAAAATCCCTTGCATTTAGTTATGATTTTGTTTCAGAAGAACCTATGGAATATGTTGGAAGTTCGTTTAACGATACATTTGCTGTGCAAATTATTTCTGAATCTGGTGCAGAAACTATATTAACGAATGATGTTAATACTGCAACATGGTACAAGATTAGTGGAATTAATTTTGATGGCGGCGATTCTACAACATATCATACTGAATGGCAAAATGAAGAATGTGATATTTCCAAGTACGCAGGACAGGTAGTTACCATTCGATTTATGGTTTATGATGTCGGTGACTCAATTTATGATTCAGCAGTACTTCTGGATGCAGTAAGCTTGAAATAATTCTTATCTGCATTTATCCTGAAATAGACTAATTTTAATTTCATTAAACCGAATCTCACAACCATAAATATGGTTGTGATTCGGCTTTAGTATGGTATAGACCAATAAGGAGATAGCGTGAAAAAAAATATGTGGCTTGTTTTTTTGATTGCATCAGGATTGTTAGTGGCATTTTGCATAGTAATTTTTTTATATTCCACGAGCGATCCACAAATGTTGAAAAAAATATCAGGAAATTATCAGGCAGTTCAAACGGATGATGATTCCTACGATATATGGCATTTATATATTGGAGAGCATCAAGGCGAAGATCGATACTTTACCATATATGATAATGGAGGAGTAATTCGTGGTGAAGAGCATCCGTGGATAGTTGGAACGGTTGAAAAAGTAACAAAAGATAAAATTATAATAGATGTAGATGAAACTTTGTTTGAATTGGTACCATCAGAATGGAGAACGGAGAATGGAAAATTAACACTTGATTTTAAAATAGATGGTGAAATATTGGTATTGACAAATAACAGTTCTAGCATTGCGTTTAAAATACAAGAATATGAAATAAATTAGCATAGATTGTTCCAGATAGGGGGAGGTGTGACTTGATATGAGTCATGCCTTCTCCTGAAATTTATCCATTGAAAAGAGAAAACACGGCTAACGATAGACATCTTTCCGGTAAAAACTGTCATAGATGGCTCTGGCAGAAAAGACAGGGCTATCCGTATCCTATGTAAGTATGGCTGAAAATGGAAGACGAAAAGTAAGCCTGAATGCACTGATCTGCATTGCGAATATCTTGGGAGTAATAGTTGATGAGCTGCTGAACGGGAATCAAATGTATAATCCGACGGAATATCAGACAGACCGCATTTTTGTAATTATTTTACCGTTTGATTGAATGATATTATACAAAATATTTGTACTGAAAATACCGTTATAATAAACTGTAAATGTTATACCAGAACTAGATAAATTTTTATGATTTAATCTGTACTGGTGTGATATACTAGACAGTAACTCTTATTTTTTGCTCAATTATGACGTAATAATTAAGTATTATATATCGTCATATAGAATCTGATAATAAGATGTTTTTCAAAGTAAAATGTACATATCAGGTTCAGAAATGAGGTGGACAAAACAGCAGAAACGACAGAAGAAAGATTAAGTCATGCTGCTGCATTCCGAAACGCAAGGAGTGTGCTCCATGGCAAATAAAAAATCCAGACGCAGCGAGAAAACTTGTGAATGATGTAGAAGCCTATAAAATAGGAGCGGATGTATTGTGCGTATACAATATGTCCATTTTTTGAGTTAATGTCGTCTGATGCGTATTATTTTTAAAGGGGAAGAAAGCGTATGGATACAAAAGAGAAAAAAGAGAAGAATAAAGAACAAAAGTTCTGTTCAGATTTGAATCAGAATTCGCTGAAGACTCGGGACAAGACAAATCTCTTTTCTAATATAAAAGGGATTATTATCTTAGCTTTAATTATAGCGTTTATGCTTTATATTTCTATTTTTAAAGAAAGTAAAATATGGCTGATATTAAGTGAAAATCTTTTGGTTATTATATTAATCGTTTATATTACACTTATGTTTATAGTGAATTTTTTTAAAGCTGAAAAGGTGGATGAGATTGTAAAAAAAGTACAGGAAAAAGGAACTATCAACTCGCTTATAACAAATGTCTTTTTGGTATCCCTGCTAACAATATTTTTGGCAGTCCAGTCAAATCAAAATGCACAAAGACAGACTGAAATTGCAGATAGAGAAACAGCGCCATCGTTAAGAATTGCCTCTCATAAAGATAACTATGAAATTGTAAATGAAAAGGGGATGGCATCATATGTTACATTTAATGTATATGAAAGATATAATTTTATATATATGGGAGAGGCATATGAGATTAGCTTAGCCACATTTTACCAGGAGCAAAAGGATAGACTTGATTTGACCAAGGAATGTAATCGCTTAATATTTGAACCAGAAACTATAGTGATTGATCAACATAAGAGTTTTGAAATTTTAAAAAAATATTTACATGAAAAAACGGGTGAAGATATTGTTGTTTCTGACTCAAAAGAGCTAGAAGTGAGTTTTTATGATTATAAAAATGAAAATTATACATTTCAATATAATGAGTATGAGGGAAAGATACGTTTGATTAATACTCATAGGAGTATTGCACCTTCGCATAATATAACGGTTGCTGTTTGGAATGAGGATCAGGTGGATGGGCAAATTAAATATGCGATAGACTATCTGATTTAGCGGAAAATAAATTTAAAAATATAGCAAAGAGCAAATATGTAGGATTACAATACATGTGTTACAACTGAATATTTAAAAAGCGAGGACCGGCTCACTTTGTGTTATATTTGAATC
>CALWFS010000033.1 GCA_944377705.1 uncultured Mediterraneibacter sp.
AGCAGGCGTTCATGCAGTTTCCTGAGCTGTTCATCGTTGAGCGAACCCGTTGCTTCCTTCCTGTACCGGGAGATAAACGGAATCGTATTTCCCTCATCTATCAAATTCACCGCGGCATCGATCTGCCAGCGTTTCACACCAAGTTCTTCTGTCAGTTTCTGATTAATGTCCATACAGGTTATCCTCTCCGTAAATCTTATATCGTTATATCAAAATATCTCTCATATTGTATCACATGCTCCTGGCCTATTCCAGAGCTGACTTCCATTTTCCCCAGTATTCTGTTAACATATGATTATTCCCCCCGGCTCAGGAATGCCATGTCTGTCAATCGCTGTTATCCCGGAGAAGGGGAAAACTCCAGCAGACAAAATACAGGAATCAGAGGAATCTTATCATGGAACGAATCATTACATACCACATAGATGACCAGACAGACGGCATGCGGGTGGAACAATATCTGCGCCGCATTGGCTATTCTTACCAGAACCTGACCCGGCTAAAAAAGATGCCCGAGAGCATCCTTATAAATGGCGTCTGGTCCTATATGCGCACCCCTCTTCATGGTAATGATACCCTCACTGTTCATATCCGTGAGACCGAGAACTCTCCAAATATTCTGCCGGCCAGGCTGCCTCTTGATATCCTGTATGAAGATGAAGACATCATCATTGTTAACAAACCGGCAGGAATGCCGGTTCACCCGTCTTTGAACAATTACAGGAATTCCCTTGCCAATGCTCTGATGTACTACTATCAGCAGCAGGGAAAGCCTTTTATCTTTCGATGCACAAACCGTCTTGACCGGGATACATCCGGTCTGACTGTCATTGCCAAACATATGGTAAGCTCCAGCATCCTGTCTGCCATGACTGCGCGCCATGACATTAAAAGAGAATATCTTGCCATTGTCCGGGGCTGCGTTACCCCGGCATCCGGCACGGTCAACGCGCCCATCGGCAGGACCGGCAGCTCGCTCATTGAACGAAAGATCGACTTTGAAAACGGGGAGCAGGCAGTGACTCATTATCGTGTCGTAGGAGAGAAAAACGGGCACAGCCTGGTTTCCCTGATCCTGGAGACAGGGCGTACCCACCAGATCCGTGTCCATATGCAATATATCGGATACCCCCTCATCGGAGACTACCTGTACAATCCGGATATGGAGTATATACAGCGTCAGGCACTGCACTCGTATTGCCTCTCATTTCGGCATCCCATCACTGGGAAGGATTTAAAATTTACGGCAGAGCTCCCGGTGGATATGCTAAAAATATTCCCAAAAAGCTCTTGACACTTTTAATGTTGTCATATATAATTATTCTTGCTGTGAATAAGACAGCTTATTATGTGCGATTAGCTCAGCTGGATAGAGCGTCTGGCTACGGACCAGAAGGTCGGGAGTTCGAATCTTCTATCGCACGTAGAAAAGACATCTCTGTTAGTGAGATGTCTTTTTTTATATTTTTATCAGACGGTGCTTTTTCCTGTATTTCCCGTCTGCTATTGTTAATCTTTAACCTATATTGCAGCACGTAAAAAGAAAACGACCGGAAGCCGCAGCTTCCGGTCTCTATTCCGCCTTATTTTTCTTATTCTTCCGCAAACTTTTCTGTCTGCGCCTTGATCAGCTCTCCGTCCGCAAAGTAGTCGATTTTCATAGCTGTCTTCACTTCCTTCAGTGTCTGCGCAGCCACTTTTTCCGCTTTTTCGCTTCCTTTCCTCAGGATCTCATACACCGCGGGGATATCCTTCTGGAACTCTTTTCTCCGGTTTCTTATAGGTTCAAGTTCAGCCTGAAGCACATTGTTCAGGAAGCGCTTCACCTTCATGTCTCCCAGACCGCCTCTCTGATAGTGCTCTTTCAGCTCATCCAGATCCTTGTACTCCGGCAGGAACTCCGGGAAATACTCCGGTCTGCAGAAGGCATCCAGGTAAATAAATACAGTATTTCCTTCCAGACTGCCCGGATCTTCGATACGGATATGGCTGGGATCTGTAAACATACTGAAGACCTTCTTCTTGATATCCTCCGGCTCCTCGGAAAGATAAATGCAGTTGCCCAGAGATTTACTCATCTTTGCCTTCCCGTCAATGCCCGGCAGACGCATGCATGCCTCGTTGTCCGGAAGAAGGATCTTCGGCTCCACAAGAGTCTCTCCGTATACGGAATTAAACTTGTGTACGATCTCCTTTGTCTGCTCCAGCATAGGCATCTGGTCCTCCCCGACAGGCACGACCGTAGCCTTGAACGCAGTGATGTCAGCAGCCTGGCTGATCGGGTAAGTAAAGAATCCTACCGGGATACTCGCCTCAAAATTTCTCATCTGTATCTCAGATTTCACAGTGGGATTGCGCTGCAGCCTGGATACAGTGACAAGGTTCATATAGTAGAACGACAGCTCGCACAGCTCCGGCACCTGAGACTGGATAAACAGTGTGGATTTCTCCGGATCCAGCCCGCACGCCAGATAATCCAGCGCCACTTCGATAATATTCTGACGCACTTTGTCAGGATTATCTGCATTGTCTGTCAACGCCTGCGCGTCTGCGATCATAATAAAAATATCATCAAAATCTCCCGTATTCTGAAGCTCCACCCTTCTCCTCAAAGAGCCTGCGTAATGCCCGACATGGAGCCTTCCCGTAGGCCGGTCCCCGGTAAGCATAATCTTCTTCATCTCTTTATTCCTCCTCAATAACTTAATCCTCATTTATTCTGAAGGAGAGGCCTTTTCTGCTTTGCATACCGAGGCTCCCTTTTCTTCTCTGCCGCATAGACGAACTGGTAGAGGACGCACGCCATCACGCCGGCACCGAGTACATCCAGCACAGAATGCTGCTTTAAAAATATGGTCGCAAGGATGATAAGTCCTGCGAGCACATACGCTCCCCAGCAGATACAGGGATGCTTTCTAAGCCTTCCGCTCTCATGGACCGCTACACATACTCCAAGTGAATTAAATACATGCAGGCTCGGAAATACATTCGTACATGTATCCGCTCTGTAAAGCACGCGCACCATATCCACAAAAATATTGTCTCTGGCAAATACAACAGGTCTCAGATCCTGCCCGTTTGGAAAAACCGTGGATATGATCAGGAATATGGTCATCCCCGTGAACATAAACTTCGCCATTTTATAAAATCCCGGAACATCTTTGAAAAAAAAGTACAAAAATGCCACAGCTATAAAAGCGAACCACATCAGATACGGTATGATAAAAAATTCATTGAACGGGATCCATTCATCCAGCTTTGTCTGAATCACATAATAGTGAGTGGTGACATGTCTCTCCAGCCAGAAAAACCAGGGCAGATACACCAGAATATATAAAAACACCCACGCATGCTTATATTTACTCATCCAAACAGTGAACTTGTTTTTCCGTTTCATAATATGACGCCCCTTTTGAATTATCAGCTCTAATCCGCATCGATTATAGCATGATTTAATACGTACAACAACCTCGTTCACAAAACCTTTATTAAATCTTTCATTTCTGGTAACATCTTATCCTGCGATCACTCTCAGACCTGTTTCCAGGGCTCGTGCCTCTATGGTCCTTCGGGGGAATCCCGGCTCCCCGTCTGTATGGATCGCCAGAGGAACAGCCGCCTCTGCCCGGACCTTTCTGCACCGCAGGATCGTGACCCCTTTAAACCCTGTGTGCCTTCCTCCGAATGCCAATGGAAGGAGGAACAGGATCTTCAGGACTGGCAGTCCGTGCGCCACTATCACGTCCAGCATCCCATCCTCCGGAGACGCATCAGGGCAGAATTTAAACCCGCCTCCCTCGTACGGAAGATTCATAAATGCCGCAAAATATGTCCTGGGGAACTCTCTCCTGCTGCCGTCCTCCAGAGTAAGGGACAGATGTGCCGGCCGGTCTTTGACAAGACGGTCCAGGGCAACAACCGCGTAGCTTAATTTTCCAAGCCCAAGTTTATTCAGGATGACCTTCCATCTGGAGACACAAACCTCATGACACACAGCGGCGTCAAACCCGATCCCAGCGCTTACCAGAAATCGCCTGCTGCGGGTCTCGTCCGAAAGCACGCCAAGATCCATACGGATGATTCTCTCCGGGTGGAGCACAGCGTCAAGTGCAGCAAAAGGTTCCTTCGGTATCCCCAGCCCCCTGGCGAAATCATTGCTCGATCCGATAGGAATATATCCCAATGTGATCTTATCCGGTTCCTGTATCCCATTTATCACTTCATTCAGTGTTCCATCTCCGCCAAGAACGACCAGAGTGCGTTCTTCTCCGTCTGCTGTCAGCAGATTAGCAATTTTCGCCGCATTTTTCCTCTTTGCAGTCATATGTACCCTGTAACTGACCCGGCGCTTTTTCAGCTCCGGTTCCAGCATCTTCCAGGTCATCTCCCCCATCCCGGAACGGGATTTCGGGTTTACAATAAAATCATATTCCATTCCCATGGTTTTATCCCCTGTACTTTTCAGCCGCGCTCCGGCCGTCTCCTTCAGGCTTTATCCGCGTCTGCCGGGCAGAGTACCGCATCAAGATATTTCCCTAGAGAACGGCTCATATTCCCCTCAAAATCCGCTTCCCCGTGCTTCACGCACCACTCAAAAACATTACCGATCACGATCATACGGATATCCGTTGTAAATTCTTCGATCTCCTCGTTCAGGCTTACAACACCGGCTTCGACAGCCTTTTCCACATAAGCCTGCACTGTCACAATGGGGTACGGTCGTTCCGCTCGGATCGCAGCGTTAAGCGCCTGGTTTTTCGTGTCATAATACTCTGCCATAAATTCCACACCGAGCTCCCGGCAGTATTTCACATAGTTTAAATATACCTGGATAATCCCTTCCCTGACGCCTTCGGCATCCTTTGGACATTCCAGCAAGTCCGGTTCGATCTTCGGCTGATCCTCAATATAATAAGACAGCAGATCATCCTTCGTCTTAAAGTGATGGTAGAAACTGCCGTTAGACACACCTGCTTCTTCACATATGTTCTTAATGGACAGAGCCTCGTACCCACTCTTCTGAAGGATATTCTTCGCCGCCTGAAAGATCTTCTCCTTTGTCTCCCGTGACTTCTGCTGCTGTCTGGATAACTGTGCTTTCTCGTTCATATATACTTACTCTCCTGGGTATAATTCCCGCAAGGCGGGGCAGACCGCTGTGCAGGTGGCAATTACCTTACCAGCCGTAAGTCAGGTATGATCCCCACCGCGCGATACATCTCACCGCACACAGTTTGGATTGCACAACGTGCAATTATTATACCATGTATTGTCTCATGTTTCAAGAAAACCGAGTTCGCTCTGTTATTGTTCTGCGGCAGAAAATATCCTTTCTTCCAGAATAGACATTAAAGCCTGCCTTCTCCTGATTTTTCAGGAGAAGGCAGGCTGGTAGGCGTCAAAGGCAGACGGCATGGGATAACACTCTTCCAGTTCCCTGATATCTGCAAATATGACTGCATTCTGCTTCATATTTTGCTCCAGCTCGTCCACCATGATCTCATATCCGATCATATGCCATTCCACATGGCTGAATATATGCTTCGCACTGTCAAGCTTTTTTATCCTTATCGGCATAAGTCCCAGTGATTTCGCAAAACTGACTGCCTCCGACTGCTTCAGGTGTCCTTCGACTCCGGGAAATTCATACATTCCCGCAAGCAGTCCCGAAGCAGGACGTTTTCTCACCGCAGTCCTTTCATTGTCCCGGAATACCAGGATCGTCCGTTTCTCAATTCTGCGTTCCTTCTTTTTCCCCTTTACAGGGAACTCCGATTCTCTGCCTTCGGCATGCGCCAGGCAGATCCCGCACACAGGGCATTCCCCGCACTTCGGCTCACCGTTTGGGACACACACGACAGCTCCCAGCTCGATCAGGCCCTGATTAAAGTCTCCCGCTGCCTCCGCAGGGATCACTTCCTCCACCTCAGCCTCTATCTTTGTCTTTGTCCCGGCTTTTGTGATATCACTGCTGTCGGCTGTGATCCTTGACACTACCCGGAATACATTTCCGTCCACGGCCGGTTTTCTGATGCCGTACACAAAAGAACTGATGGCTCCCGCCGTATAATTTCCTATCCCCTTCAAACTCCGGATTTCTTCGTACGTCTCAGGGAACCTGCCTCCGTACTTCTCCATGATCTGGCAGGCTGCTTCCTTCAGATTGCGGGCACGATTATAGTATCCCAAACCTTCCCACAGCTTCAGCAGCCGGTCTTCCGGAACTTCTGCAAGCGCTTTCACATCGGGCAGCGCCTTCAAAAAACGCTCGTAATAAGGCTTCACCGCCTCCACCCGGGTCTGCTGGAGCATGATCTCCGAAATCCACACCCGGTATGCATCCATCCGTTTCCTCCAGGGAAGGTCCCGCTTGTTCTCACGGAACCACTCAACAAGCGGCTGTACTGCCTCCTTCATCCGGGGACTATACAGCACTGCATCTACCGGATCTGCGATCCTGATGCTGTCCGCAGTCACATTACAGTCATAGGCAAGGATCTCCACCCCCGCTGTCTTTGCCCGTCTCAAAGCTTCCGCAAATGCAGGATGCGTATCCGTATTCGGCGTGAAATACGAAACACCTTTCATTTGGATCACAAAGAAAACATATGCCTCATATCCTTCTTTTTTCGCCCGGATCAGCTCCTCAAGATGCTTTACCGCGCGTTCGCTGGGAGCGTCGGGAAAACGGCACACTCCATTCTCTTCCAGCGTCACGCCTTTGACCTCGATAAAAATCTTTCTCTCTCCAGCCTCAACATACAGGTCAAACCTGGAATTTCCGTAAGTGGTCTCCGGGCGTACAAGGGACACATCCGAAAACAGATTCCCCTCCTCGATCCATTCCTGCACGACCCGGTTTGGGATCTGTGAGTCCATATTAATGAGCAGACTGCCTTTTTCCACCGCGATCAAGTCCCACTTCGTCTTTCTAGCCGGATTGTCACTCTCCTGCACATAGATCACTGCCCCCGGTCGAAGAAGCTCCGCGCAGCGCCCGGTATTCTTTACATGTATCGTCTCTTTTTTTCCATTTAATTCCGCATATGCAATAAAACGGTTCGGGCGCTCTAAAAAGAGCGCCCTGCTTATTCTTTCATATTTCATTCTATCCCCTGCCTTATACAGTCTTACAGGATCTTGGAAAGGAATTCTTTCAGCCTCTCATCCTTCGGGTTTCCGAAAAATTCTTCCGGCGGCGCTTCCTCCAGAATCTGACCGTCATCCATAAAGACGACTCTCGTCGCAACCTCGCGGGCGAATCCCATCTCATGCGTCACCACAACCATAGTCATTCCGTCACGCGCCAGTTTCTTCATCAGGTCAAGAACCTCTCCCACCATTTCCGGATCCAGTGCTGAAGTGGGCTCGTCAAATAGAATCACGTCCGGGTTCATCGCCAGGGAGCGGATGATCGCCACCCTCTGCTTCTGCCCTCCTGACAGTGTAGACGGATAGGCATCTGCCTTGTCATCCAGTCCGATCCTTTTTAAAAGATCCAGAGCCTGCTGCTTTGCCTCAGATCTGATCTGTTCCTTTGTTTCCGTGATCGGGATCAAGTCTTCTTTCCTGCTTCGGAATATGTTTTTCAGCCGCGTCATCCTGTTTTTACGCTTTGCCTTTTTCAGATCCTGGCACCTTAAATATGCCGGCGCCATCATCACATTCTGGAGCACAGTCTTGTTGTTAAACAAATTAAAGTGCTGGAATACCATCCCCATATGCCTGCGGTGAAGATTGATATCCACCCTCATATCCGCGATATCGACCCCTTTGAAGATAATGCTTCCCTCTGTGGGATCCTCCATACAGTTCAGGCACCGGAGGAATGTACTCTTACCGGAGCCGGAAGGCCCGAGCACAGCGACGATATCACCT
This sequence comes from uncultured Mediterraneibacter sp., assembly GCA_944377705.1. GTDB lineage: Bacteria > Bacillota > Clostridia > Lachnospirales > Lachnospiraceae > Mediterraneibacter. Next base: position 7,879 of record CALWFS010000033.1, read on the forward strand.
TTATTGATAGTGATATTAATGCCTTTTAAGATCTCAAGATCCCCGAAACTTTTCCTAAGATTAATTACGTCTATCACTCTTCTTCAGGCTCCTTTCCAGTAATTTGATCAGCAGTGTGATCACAAGTACAATGGCAATGTAGATCAGCGCCATCGCCAGATACGGAACCATAAACTCGTAGTTGTTTGTTCCGATATAGTTAAATGCCACATAAAGATCCGCCGCGCCTACAAAGCTTACGACTGACGTCTCTTTAATCAAGGCGATAAACTCATTTCCCAGCGTGGGAAGGATATTTTTCACTGCCTGCGGGATAACGATCTTCGTCATACTCGCTCCAAAGCTCAGACCCACCGCGCGTCCCGCTTCCATCTGTCCCGGATCCACGGACTGGATACCGCTCCTCATGATCTCCGATATATATGCGCCGCTGTTTAAGCCAAACACAAGCATGGCTACTTGTACGCCGCTGATATTCCAGCCGATGAGCGGCAGGAGGACATAGTAAAATACAAGAAGCTGAACCACCATAGGAGTCCCGCGGAACAGCGCCACATAAAAGCTGCAGATTCCGTTGAGCACTCTCGGGAGCATCTTATACTTCGGCAGGACGCGCACTGTCGCGATGATCGTTCCTATCAGGATACCGATGATCAGACCGCACACTGCGATAAGAAGCGTATTCTGCAGTCCCTGAACGACTCTGACATAGCCGTTCTGCTCTATGAATATCTCTATAAACTTATCTATTTTCTGACTAAAATTACCCATTGCCTTCCCTTCTTAAAAGAAGGAAAATGCATGCACCTATGACAGAACGCCATTGATGCCTGTATTTCCCTTCTCATTTCAGTCCTGTGTTCCGTATTTTGTTATCTGCTCTGCTGCAGTCCGGCTGAACCTTAAGTCCGGCAGATTACTGCATCTCGTTGATTGCCTCTGTGATTGCTGCCGCCGGAGCCGCGTCGATGATCACATAGTCAATATTTCCGTTGAGCATATCCTGCACTGCGAGGGATCCGCTCTTGTACGGCTGGCATGTCGCCTCAAGCCCCGGGAATCCCATATCTTCGCTTCCCTCTACATAGCTCTGCCCTGTTGTTCCCTGCTGTACACCGATCTTAACGGAAGAATCAAATTCTGCCAGAGCTGCCGCGATAGAATCAGCGTCTGTCAGGTCAGCAAATTTTGTGTCATCGCTTGGCACGATCAGTCTCTGTGATGCCTGATAGTATGTATCAGAAAATGTCACATACTCTTTCCTGTCTTCGCTGACAGTCAGCCCTGCCATGGCAATATCGCATTTCTGCTGTCCCACGGAAAGGCAGACTGCATCAAAATCCATGTTCTGGATCACAAGTTCTTTTCCCAGCTCATCAGCAAGAAGTGCTGCGATCTCCATGTCGATCCCCACATAAGAATCACCCTGCATGTACTCAAACGGCTCAAACGCCGCATTTGTCGCAACGACCAGCTGATCCTTGGACTCATCAAGAGCTGCGGACTCTACCGGTGTCGGCTCCCCGCCTCCGAAATACTTATCAAAGATCTCATCCAGTGTTCCATCTTCTTTGATCTTATTGATAAATGTGTTTACCTGCTCCAGAAGTTCCGGCTGTGTCTTGTCAATGCCGAACGCATACTCCTCGCTGGTCAGGTCTGTATCGATGACCTTCGCTGTCTTTGCGCTGCTTCCGGCATCGCTGCTATCTTCACCGCTGCCTTTGCTCCCGCATCCCGCGAGCGCGCCCACAGCAAGAACCGCACATAGAGCTGCTGCTAATAACTTCTTCATCTTTCAATCCTCCATATTATTTCTCATTCTGCATAATCATACAGGCTAATTTCATATTTTAACATATTTTTTGTAAAAAACAAGTATATTTGCGCCTTTTATGCAAGTAATATCTGCAATTATATGCGTTTCATATGTAATCCGGCATTATGAGAGCATCGTGGTTATTCCAAAGTACAGGAATACGATCACTCCGAGAATGATCCTGTAATATCCGAACACTTTAAAATCATGGTTTCTGATATATTTCAGGAGGAATTTGATCGCTATGACAGACACCACAAAGGAGACCACCATTCCGACGATCAGGATCACTGCCTGCATCCCTGTAAAATTAAATCCGAATTTGAACAGTTTCAGCGCGCTTGCCCCGAACATGACCGGTATCGCAAGAAAAAATGTAAACTCTGTCGCCGCTGCCCTTGACACCCCGAGCATCAGCGCCCCCACGATCGTGGCTCCCGAACGTGATGTGCCAGGTATCATCGCCAGCATCTGGAACACTCCGATGATGAGGAGCATGGAAGGTGTGAGCTGGGATATACGGGTCACTTTAGCTTCTTTTCCCCTCTGATAATTTTCCACGATAATAAAAAGAACTCCGTAGAGTATGAGCATTGCCGCTACCACATACCAATGATACAGCTTTTCATCGATCCAGTCATTAAACAAAAGCCCGACAACCATTGCCGGCACGCAGCCGATCAGTACTTTGATCCAGATCTGACAGGTCATCATTTTCTGCTTCTGGGTTTTCTTCGGCGAGAACGGGTTCAGCTTATGGAAATAGATCACCACCACCGCAAGGATCGCGCCAAGCTGGATCACCACCTGGAACATCTCAAAAAACGCGTCTCCCTGATCCAGCTTCAGGAACTCATTTAACAGAATCAGATGTCCTGTACTGCTGATAGGCAGCCACTCTGTGATTCCCTCCAGAATGCCGAATATGATCGATTTTAATATTTCTAACATACTCCTTTTCCTCCTCTGAGCACAAATTTTTCTATTGCCTCTGCCACGCCTTCCTCTTCATTGGTCGGCGCGATATAATCCGCCGCCTCTTTCACCTGTTCTTCTGCATTTCCCATGGCAACGCCGAATCCGACTTCACGGAGCATGACCGTGTCATTATCCCCGTCACCGCATGCCATGATTTCCTCACGCCTGATACCGAGCAGCCGGCCAAGATTCAAAAGCCCTGTCCCTTTATTCACGCCTGCCGCGTTTATTTCTATATTATATTTCAATGATCCCACGAGCTCCAAACCGGGCTCCCGCTCCAGTTCTCTCAAGGCCGCCTGACGCTCTTCCATATCCGAGAACAGAGCCTGGACCTTATCAACTCCTCTGTTCTCCCGCTCCAGCAGTTCAAAGATATTGTCCACGGGGATACGGGTCTTTCTCATATATTCCCACATATTCGGATTTTTATGGTAGCGTTCCAGCTTCGCCATTTTATCTGCCGGAGCATAGCCCTGACCGTCAAAATAAATTTCCATCAGAGTATCATATTTCCCACAGATTTCCAATGCCTTTTCCGCAGAGTCCGGCAGAAGCAGGTGTTCCTCCAGGACGGCCCCCTCCTGCGTGTCCAGGATGCGCGCTCCATTGGAAGTAAGCGCATATCTCATTCCCGGGAACTCTCTAAGCTCATCCGGCACACCCAGCCACGGCCTGCCTGTCGCGACAAGGACAACGATCCCCTCTGCTATTGCCTGACTGATCACTTTTCTAGTACGAGGCGTAATCTCTTTTCGGTCAGTCAGCAGCGTACCATCCAGATCCAGTCCCACCATTTTTATCCTGTGTTTCATTTCCTATCCTTTCCGAGCACGAACAGTTCAGACGCGCCATTCGTAAAACCGTACTTCTGGCTGAACTGTTACCCTAAATTATAACCTCATTCTATCAGAGTTTGCCAAATTACGCAATTTATAGTATAATAGTTTTCCGGCATCTAATCAATTGCACTGAGAAAGGAATTTTAAGTATGAAAATCTACAAAAAACGTTGGGTCCAGTCAGGTGTTGTTCTGATCAGCTCCCTCGCAATTGTACTTTCAGTTTTTCCTTCTTCCGCGGACGAGGATATATCCAGTCTGGAAGGGCAGAGCACGAACCTCCAAAACGAACTGGAGGGCATCAATGAGGAAATCATCTCATTGAGCGAAGAAATTTCTACCGCTGAAATGCAGATCGAGATCATGAACGGAGAGATCGAGCGTACATCCGACGCGCTGGCTGAAGCGGAAGAGAATGAAAACCAGCAGTATAAAGATATGAAATCCCGTATTAAATATATGTATGAGCATGGAAATGCAACACTCCTCGAGATGCTTTTCTCTGCCGAAAATATGACGGATTTCCTGAATAAAGCGGATTTTATCGAGAACCTCAGCGAATACGACAGGACGGCTCTCAATAACCTCAAAACAGTACACCAGCAGATTGAAGACCAGAAAGAGACTCTGGAGATCCAGCAGGATTCTCTCAAAGAGATTCAGGCGAACCTCACTGCACGCCAGAATGAGCTTCAGGCGAAAGCTGAAGAGACATCCACAAACCTTGCAGATGTACAGGCACGGCTTGAGCAGGCAAAGGCCGAGGAAGCCGCCCGTATCGCAGCTCAACAGGCAGCACAGGAGACAATCTCTTCCGGCGGCGGTTATGACAATTCCGTGATCAACGGCGGGCCGATAGACGCCACCGCAGATGATGTCACTCTTCTGGCAGCGATCATACAATGCGAGGCGCATCAGGAGTATGACTCCCTTCTTGCTGTTGCAACTGTTATCATGAACCGCGTGGAGGATCCCCGTTTTCCTAATTCGATCAGCGGAGTCGTCTATGCTCACGGACAGTTCGAACCAGTGTGGACAGGCCGTCTCCAGAATGTGATCAGTTCAGGTCCTACAAGCCTCTCGATACAGGTGGCTCAGGACGCGATCAACGGAGCACGGCTGGCGGCAGTTTCCGACTGTTACTTCTTCCTGTATGCAGGATCCACAAACAGACCCGGAGTCAATATCGGAGGCAACCTCTTCTTCCCGAGCTGGTAAAGATAAATTTTATTTACGAATTTGCGAAAAGAATGACGCTGTATAAATATCTTTCATACAGCGTCATTCTTTTTGTCTGCTTATTTATTTTCTATTGATAATCAATGACATCAATCCATTTCATCAGGAAGTCCTTCTCCAGTTCGTTGTCTTTCGTAAGCTGTGCCGCCGCAACGATCGGAAGCCACTGCTGTACATACTGTCTTGCTGTATCGCTCTTCTTACAGAACATATTCAGATAAAGATCTGCTGTCTCCTGATCTTTCAGAGCAAAAAGGAGATATGTCATAGCCGCGTCTGCGCTGGCATTTCCCTGTGTTGCATGAGCCCAGTCAACAACGGTCATCTTCCCGTTCTTTCCTACGATCACATTGCTCGGATTGAAATCTCCATGGCAGACTTTATTATGTTTCGGCATACTCTCCAGCCGGGTCAGCAGCTCATACCTCGTCGTTGCATCTACTTCTTTCAGGCTGTTTATCTGACGGGTAAGCTTATCCTTCATTCCCTTTAGGAGCGGGAATGTCCTGCTCTGTACCTGGATCTGAAGATCCACGAAGTCCTCCATATATTTGGCTATATTCTTCTTATCGGACTTCATCATCTCTTCCAATGTCTTTCCGTCTTTATATTCGATCTCGATCGCCCATTTTCCATCGATCTGGGTAACGCCTTTTACCTTCGGAATATCCAGACCGGTCGCCTCGATCTGGGATGTGATAAGCGCTTCGTTAAATACATCTGACTTAGGATGTGTCTCGGCAAATACTTTAACAATACTGTCATCACATCTGTAAACAGTCTTGTATGGACGTTTCACAATAATATTTTTTTCTTCCAGCTTCATAAATATGCCCTCCTTGATCTGCACTTCGTGCATTTCTTCTTAGATGACATTATACACCGTTAAAAAGAGAAATGTAACCCGTCAAGGCAAAATTTGTGCAATTTTTAACTATCTTTTTTTATTATATATTATTGTTATTTTTATAACAATCTTTATTTGATTTTAACTTAGAAGCATCGCGCACGGGCGTCCGCCCTATGAAAAAACAGAGAGAACCCGCAGTTCATGCGAGCATGACTGCTTTTTCCTGGGCTTCCATCCACAGTGCGTCGCTCGATTTCGCTTCGCTACATCTCGCGCACGGGCGTCCGCCCTATGAAAAAATAGAGAGAACCCGCAGTTCATGCGAGCATGACTGCGGGTTCTCTCTATTTTTTCGCACTGTGGATTGCTTTCGCGTCTATTTTCCGTAGTAGCATTTCAGGTAGATTTCTTTGAT
>CALWFS010000034.1 GCA_944377705.1 uncultured Mediterraneibacter sp.
AAATATTGCCCGGCACAAACCGGGCAGCACAAAAATTTTATATTTTTTTCATTGTCTACTTGACGGGTAGCACACCAAATCCCGCCTGCCTCTTTTTTGTATTAAACTCCCTTTTCCATCTTCTTCTGCGTCATCTCTTTCAGCTTGCCGCGCGCACCTCTGCGCTCAGTTTCTGCAGTTCTTCATATGCAATTCCAATATATTCAATCATCTCTGCCATATCTGCGAACTCCTCTCTGGACTCATATTTATACTTATTGCAACATACTGCTTCTGTATATGAAAGTCCCGGCTCAAATTCCTGCAGATCACAATTTTCAATTGTTTTGTCATTGAATTTTTCCCATGAACATGGGATAATTAAGTTTAATAGTTAGAAGTTAAGTTTTATGAACTGAAATTTAATGCGAATAAGATAAAAATCCTCCTTTAAGCCCTGAGAGCAGCCGCCTTATGTATCGCCGTTGATTTGTGGTGTTTCTCGGAACAGGTTTCTCAAATCTCGAATTTGAATTTTTTTATAGTTTCCGCGGCGCTGCACCGGCGGCTGCTCTCAAGGCTTAAAGGAGAGTGTTATTAAATTATATGCGGGTTAGTTGACAAATATTCCATCCGTAACAGACGCTGTCTCTTCATAAGGATATTCATCCCCTGCAATATGACGCGCTCTTACTCTGTAATAATATCCCCCGTCAACGTATACTGTTTTTGCTGTTGACATATAAATATCATTTTCAACTTCTTCTACCCACGAATCTACTACGGCCCACTCATCTATGTCTTCCAAATACTGATCTACATATACGAAAGTTGCGATATGCTTTACTTCCTGATTTGCCGTAGTAGAGGCATATGCGTATACTTTACCTCGTCCAGCCTTTGATACAGTGCAATCTCCAGTCATAAGATATACACCTTTAACCAAACCATTAATCGAATATCCCGTAGAACTTTCATCAGTTGTCAAATACGACCCATCTACCTTTTTAAGTCCTTCATCTGACGCATCCGTCTGTACCACTGATATCGTCATGATCATACAACAAAATATTATACTGCTTACTATTGATAAAACACGCTTTTTCATTTTACACTTCCTTGTATACTTCTATTATCTCTTATATCTCTTATATTAAGTAAACAATCTAAATCGAAAAAACTTACGCGTTTTATGAAAAAATAAATAAATTTTTTACAATTTTATCAAACTCGTCTTTTTCCATAATACCCATGAGCTGATATTGAGCATCTGCATATTCGAACTCTCCTATATATCTGATTTTTTCAGATTCCTCTACCTTATACGCTTTAACATTTACAACTATTTCTTTTATAGATTTTAACTGATATTCATCAATTAAAATATCTGTCTTAATCTGCCCAAGAGAAGAATCTTCATCATTCATGTACATCATATATCGGAAAACCTGTCCATTTCTTTCATATAATAATGTTGCCTTTCTCTGGTCTTGATCTATTTCATATCCCTTCAAATACGTCTGAGGTGGCAAATACGCCATACCAACAGCTGTTATTCCCAACTCATTCCATATCTCTTTATAGATATGTACCTCATCAAGATCTTTGGTCTCATGAACATCCATCTCTTCTACATTGATAAACTGAGCATTCTCACTCCCGGCAATCCTATCCCACAGCACCTTCCAGTATGACTTACTCCCCACACTTGTCATCACGCTTCCAAATACAAGGACAAGCACAGCCGCAAACGCCAGTACGACATAGCGTTTTTTCTTTTTACGATGCACGGTCTTTGACCGCCTGTCATATTCATAATCCTGTATCTTATTGAACAGGGAAGTTTCCATCTCTTCTGACACAGTGAGATCGTCAAGGTCTTTTCGTTCCCTGACTTCTTTTTCTATCTGTCTGGCTTCTTTGTCAACTTCTTCTTTCAGTGATATTTTTTTCAGTTCTTTCATTCTCAGCACCTTTTTTCTGTCCTATATTTTTCCTTGACATTTCACCAAATAAGGTTAAGATGAAATTAGCTTTAGCCGTGCATTACTACATTTTCTGGAGGTTACTATATGAAACGAATCATCTTGACCGGCGGAGGCACCGCCGGACATGTCACCCCGAATATCGCCCTGATTCCCAGGCTCAGAGAACTTGGGTATGACATTCAATATATCGGCTCTTACAACGGCATTGAAAAGGATCTTATTGAGCCTTTCGGTATTCCTTATCACGGGATTTCCTCCGGAAAGCTTCGTCGTTATTTCAGCGTACAGAATTTTACGGATCCATTCCGCGTGGTCAAGGGCTTCGCTGAAGCCCGCAAACTGATCAAAGATTTAAAACCTGATGTGATTTTTTCAAAAGGCGGTTTTGTGTCTGTTCCTGTTGTACTCGCTGGAAAACGGTGCAAAGTTCCTGTGATCATCCATGAATCCGATATGACACCCGGACTCGCGAATAAGATCGCTATTCCTTCAGCATCAAAGATATGCTGCAATTTTCCAGAAACTCTGGACTCTCTTCCTGAAGGTAAAGCTGTCCTGACGGGATCCCCTATCCGTCAGGAGCTCCTTTCAGGGAACAAGATCGCTGCTCTCGACATGTGCGGATTCACAGCAGATAAGCCTGTGATCCTTGTGATCGGCGGAAGCCTTGGATCTGTTGTAGTCAACAATGCCGTACGACAGAGTCTTCCTGAACTTTTAAAGGATTTTCAGATCATCCATCTGTGCGGAAAAGGCAAAGTAGACGATTCCCTTAAGGATACAAAAGGTTACTGCCAGTTTGAATATATCAAAAATGAGCTCAGAGATATTTTCGCTCTCGCAGATATTGTGATCTCAAGAGCTGGAGCGAATGCGATCTGTGAACTGCTGGCTCTTCGAAAACCCAACCTTCTTATTCCGCTGTCTGCTAAGGCGAGCCGTGGCGATCAGATCCTGAATGCCCGCTCATTTGAACGCCAGGGCTTCAGTATGGTTCTTGAAGAAGAAGCACTATCTGGGGACACTCTTGTTTCTTCTATCCATACGCTTTATAAAAATCGCGGAACCTTCATTGATGCTATGAGGAACTCTGGTCAGCACAATTCAATTGATACGATCATCAATCTGATCGATGAGGCTGTTTCCGATAAATAAGTTTTCTTTATTATGAGTTATGAACAGGTGTCCTTTGGATGCCTGTTCACTATTTTCGGCTCATTTCCTCATACTCTACGCCATATGTTTTGCGTATCCAGACTTTTGCCCTATGAAGAATACTGTGCAGAACACCAATCTTGACACCCATGATCTCAGCTACTCTCTCCTGTGGTATATCCATGTAATAAGCAAGCAGCACTGCATCATGCCATCTTTGATTTTTCTCCATCAGCCCTGATAATATCCGGTCACTGAGCACTTCCGTTTCCATCGTATGCTCTCTTTCTATGCAGTCTTCTTCCACGCTTTCCGTGACCAGTGTATTTTCGAGACCGTTCTCTTCATCATCGATCGATACCAGACGCCCATATTTCTTTTTGTAATTTAATGCTGTGTTTTTCGTAACGGTATATAACCACGCAGGGATCTTTTCTCTTTTGAAATCATCAAATCCTGTGTACAGTTTCAGAAACGTCTCCTGAGTTATGTCTTCTGCCGCATCGTAATTGTTGCCTGAATAAATGTATGATACCTTCAGGACGAGATTCTTATACTTTTCATAAATCTCGTTAAATTCACGATTACCTGTCAACATAATTTCTCCGGTTTATTTCATTTTATCCAATATCTCATTTTTATCTTCGTCCGTCAGCTCACCCATATGCCAGCCAAGTCCGACTTTATCGCCCTTATACCTTGGAATCATATGCATATGGAAATGAAATACTGTCTGACCTGCACACTCTTCATTATTCTGGACAATATTATATCCGTCGCATCCGAGCACGTCTGTCAGCTTTGTTATCATTTTCTTTGCCAGCACGATCGCCTTTGAAGCAATGTCGTCGTCAATGTCGTACAGATTTCTGTAATGTTCTTTGGGGATGATCAGGGCATGTCCCTTTGAAGCCGGTCCCAGGTCAAGAATCACGCGGAAATCATCATCCTCGTAAAGTGTAGCTGAAGGAATCTCGCCAGCTGCTATCTTACAGAAAATACAATCTTTTTCTCTCATTTTTTTCCCTCTTTTCCACAAATTGTCTATGTTAGTAGTATATCCCATTTTCTGGAAAAAGAGAAGGAAATTATCAGAAGAAGCCTTTCCCATAACTATAAGCTGCCTGTACTCCTGTCGAAACGTGTCGCATTGATTCTGTTGAACAGGTACAGCGGACATGCTAGACTAAACAATAAGAAAAGTCCGGTCTCCGGGTAATGACAGAAAGAGAGGAATTTCCCGTGTTCAGCAATATTGACATTAATAAAATGAACCAACTTATGGCAGAAAACAAGGATGTAAAGCAGCTCATCTCTCAGCTGCTTGAGAATCACCATACCTCTGTATCCATGATCGCCCATGAGATAAGGAATCCCCTGACCCTTGTGTCCTCTTCTCTCCAGGTCATAGAAGCACAGCACCCGGAAGTCAGACAGTTTCACAACTGGGAACAAATGATGGAAGACGTACACTTCATGTGCAGTCTGTTAAATGAGCTTTCCTCTTTTAACAACAGTTCAACGCTCCATCATTCTGTATTTTCTATTGAACGCCTGCTGAAAAATGTTGCTGTTTCTTTTGCTATCTCTCTTGACGCAGATGATTCGGACATTGAATTTACCTCCCGGATCGTGCCTGGAATGGGCGATTTCACCGGAGATAAGATCAAACTCGAAGAGGTCCTTCTGAATCTTCTCCACAATGCAAGGGACGCTGTCGGAGAAAAAGGACGGATCTCCCTGACCGCCGAACGTCAGGATGACACGATCGTCATACAATGCCAGGACAATGGCTGCGGAATTCCTGAAGATCTCATAGATACGATCTTCGATCCTTTTGTAACCTACAAAGAGAACGGCACCGGTCTTGGGCTTTCATCCTCAAAGCAGACCGTCGAAGCACATGGCGGAAGTATTTGTGCACAGTCTGCCCCTGAAACCGGGACTGTCTTTACCGTCACACTTCCGGTCTGATATATGGAGAATAGGGTTTTTTCTTTCGGTAAAGGATCACAGCTATGATAAATCCACTGATCAGACCTCCTATGTGCGCCCAGTTATCCACGCCACTGCTTGTCAGCCCAAAATACAGGCTCAGCGCAACCATAAACAGAAGCCCCTTCCCTGAGAGCCTTCCAAGCCTTCCTCTGTTCGCAATCACAACATAAAGCAGCGCTCCCATCAGCCCGAATATTGCCCCCGATGCCCCGGCAGAAACGGCATATGTCTCTGTTGACAGCCCGTAATACAGGGAAAGCAGATTTCCGCCAATCCCGCTTATCAGGTAAATTACTACAAAGCGGACCTTCCCCACTTCCAGTTCCAGGTTCCATCCGAGAGCTCCGAGCAGAACCATATTGTTGAGCAGATGATTGATTCCAAAATGCAGAAACATACTCGTAAATATGCGGTAAAACTCATGTCCCTGTGCGACCGCAGGTTCATACATTGCCCCATGACCCAGCATGAATACCCCATCCTCAGTATTTCCGAATATAGACAGGATCAAAAACACTGCAATATTAATAACAATCATCGCCGCTGTGCAAATGGCTTCCGGTTTTTGTCTCACAACAAATCCTCTTTTCTTTATATGATCTTATTATTATAAATGTCCTTCTGTTTCCTGTCTATCTATTTCCGTTATAAGATCTTCCCATTTTCCCCAGCGCCTGTCCTTAAGCTTTTTTACTGTTTTTCCCAGTCTGCCGAAGCGGCAGGGCTCCTCTTTTACTATGTCCGGATAAATCTTCTTTTTCTCAGGTCTGTCCTCATCAGCTGTACAAAACACAGCCGTATCTGGCATTCCGCCCTGTATCTCCGAAGCTTTTCTTTCTTCACTTACCGATTCCTTTTCTTCTTTATATTCATTTATGATCTCTCTTAGATCAAAGTTTTCTTTCAGAGTCTCTTTATGAAGCCTGTAAGCCAGCAGGATGCCTTCGGTGTCCCTGTAATCCAGCCTTTTAACGAAGTATTCCGTCATCTCGTGAAACATATCGCAAAGCGTCTTTTTCTTCCCCGGTTCACTGGCTGGAAGATAGCAAAATTTATATTGTCCCTTTTCAATAAACACAAGCTCAGGTGTGAGAATAATATTATCCGGGTCAAGCAGATGCCCTTTTACTTCGTCCACCATTTCCATAAATTGCTCTGTAAAGTCTTCCAGATCCTCCCTTTTCATCTCCTGTCTGCTGTATATCTTTTCCAGGCTCAATGCATTTCCGGGATAAAACGTATATCTGCTCCTCCCATCACGCCCGATCCCCGTCACTTTTACAAGAAATCTAAGATCATTGTGTCTGAGCATCCGCATCTGATAATCCTCTTCGTAAGGCACCTCTAAATCCGTGTGGACTGCTAAGCGGTCCCATTCATTTTCATATATAATCTTCACATGATCCACCTCATTCGTCTGATCTTCTTTTCCGGATTGACGATCCGTGCTTTTTGACATGCATTGACTTTAAAAAATGATCTCTTGGCGGAGGCTGATACGGTGATCTCATCCGTAGTCTTTGCCACATACACCTCGGTATCTTTCAGATAGATCAGCTTACCTTCTATCCGCTCTCTGAAGAAATTTTCCAGGTCATACCCGCTCTCTCTTTTCCTCTCTCCCTGCGCTCCTATCACTGCCGTCTCTCCTGCCGCTCCGTATATCACTGCTTTGTCATGATAATAAAATACCGTATGGACGATAAGTACAAACAGGAGTAAAAAGACCGGCATAATGTATGACATCTCGATCACTGAGCTGCCTTTCAAATATTTTCTTTTGATCCTAATCTTCTTTATGTTTTCAAAATGCTCCAATAAACACCCCTCCTATATATGCCGCTGCAAGAAACGGAACAAACGGAAACGACGACTTTCTGCTGAAATGATGACGTATCAGCATAAATGCCGAGAATACTGCCGCCATGGAAAACGCTCCCAACAGCACATACAGAAGATCCCAAAATCCAATAAAAACACCCATGATCAGGATCAGGATACTGTCCCCATACCCAAAGGCTTCCCCTGATACCCTGCTGATCAGGAGGAAAAAGATCCCTGCGACTCCGCCTGCTGCCAGAAGCATAACGGAAATATCCCTCCCGCAGAACCAGCCCGCAGCCGCGATCATAAAGCCTGACAGGAGAAATTTTAAAGGAAGCCTCCTGTATTTAAAGTCCATAACAGCAAGAACCAAGAGGTAAATCAAAAATATGCACTGACAAATAATCCAGCTGTTTTTTATGACAGCATCCGCCGCGCTCCTTAATATGTACATCTGGAACACCCTCCCATCCCTTTGACTTCCGTTCGTTTTACCGCGTGTATCGTCCGCTTAAGCCCGCTGCAGGTCAGCGAATTGTGATATCTGTCTCCTGTATCAGTGATATATACTCTGCCCATAGCCGGCCTATAAACACATTTTTCGCAGGCATGATATCTGCCTCCTCCTTCATTTCTTAATCCCTGAATTTCATTAAAATCAACTGCACGGATCGAAAGACGAAGATGGGAACACTGGTAGTCTTCATGATAGACTGTTCCGTTATCTGTCACATAAACGATATCCTCCCCATCAGCCCCTTTTTCTCCATTCATGTATCCTGTCCAGGCGCTGAGTTTAAATGCCTGTTCTATTTCTGCCGAAGGCTGTCCGATCATAGGAACAGGAAGCTGTATCCTGCAGGTAACTTTGATATTCATTTCCCCTGTATCGGGAGACACATACGAGCCCATACATGAAATCCCGTCCTTACCTCCCTTAACAATGCTCCTGTCAAGACGTTCTTCCCCGATCAAGTCAACAATATCTGAGTTCAGCTTCCACACATTAAGCACCGGGATAACCGCGGTATCCTCCGCTGCGCTTTTTGCCGCGTTTTGTGCCGCGTTCGCTATACTGAACCGGATGCTCTGGAGTTCAATAAGCCAGATCAGACACAAGACCGCAAACAGGAATAACGGGATTCCAAATGCTGCTTCTATCGTGACACTGGCTGATTTCCCAATATCTTTTCTGTCTCTTATTCCGATTTTTCTTCGTGGTGTCTCCGGTGCAGATGCCCTTTCTGATTTCATCAGGGCTATTTCCTTATACGGTTGTATTCTCATCGCAGCCAATTTTCCTTTCTTTAAAAACAGTGTTAACGGTGGTATTTTCTGCCTGAGGGATGGCAGTTTAAGAAAGAAAGGGCATCTGCACCGGAGACAGCCTTATTATTCATATCCAAAATACACAGGATATGTATAGGTAAGATCCCCGAATATCACACCGGTATTTTTTAACTCCAGTTTTGTGACACAATAGTCAGCCCGAAACCAGTCTATTCCATGTCCTGATGCAAGATTTTCTTCGATACGGTCCAAAGCTCTCATTGCGGTATCATTCTGATCTTCCATAAAAAGAAATATTCTCAGATAATCCTCATAAGACAATCCTCCCGGAATATCTTCCCCTCCTTTTTTCCCGGAGAAACTCCCCGGGGTGAGCAGCTCAGAAAGCGATACCTGCCAGTTCTCTTTTGTTTTTATAAGCGCCGCCTTTTTCCCAGACAACAAGGTCTGGATATCTGCTGTGCTCTCGCCCGCCGCCCAGGCAAAAAGGACAAGCTGCTTTATCACCTCAGTGCCTTCGGGGATCAAGAGAAGAAGGGCTATGACAGCTGCAAGCGCCTCTGCCTCTGCCTGCTTTCCGGAATCTCCAAGGAGATATACATAATTCAAAGCCAGGCGTATAAGAAAAATCTTCGTTATCACGGATTCCAGATTTTCTTTGTCAGAGGCTTTTCCTGAAAGGATGTACTCCGTTTCATATTCAAGAGATCGCGGCTGATCTTCCACAGCGTTCCGGGCATCTGTATCTCCATTCTCAGTATAAGAACCTCTGCCCCCGGAAGCGTTTCTGAAGTTTTGAAGGATATACTCGTTAAAAAGAAGTCTTTCTGCGATGCCATCGGTACCTGTCCGTGCCGGAAATCTTCCGTAACCGGTATTGACGCCCCTCATTGATACCTGATTTTCCAGGTCGATCTCTTTCCCTGACAGCTCCATATCCTGGGGCATCACAACGGACAAAAGTCCTGATTTTTCTATCTGCTCAAGGCAGTAAAAGGGATTGCCCGTTCCTGTATCTCCGTCCTCCGGTATATCTGACAGTTCTTCATCCGGCAGATCAGATGACGCTTCTTCAGCCGCTTCTTTTAATTCTTTGAACTGTGCTGTCAGTTTTTCTTCTTCTGCCCTCATTTTTTCCCCTTCGATATACTGCTCTTCCCATTCTTCTGTAATTCCGGTAAAATCCCGGATCAAACCGATCCCATAACATTCCTCCATATATGTAAGGACCTGTTCTCGAAATGCCTGCCCGTGGTTATCTGTCAGAAACTGTATCCCCGTGACCTCATGGTCCGTGTTCCCTGTCCCATAATAGAGCATTCTCCCGATCAGTCTGTCTTCAGAGAAGTTTCCAGTCTCATAGGTCCCCTCTATACTGAATATATGATAATCTTCAAGGAGCTCTTTCTGGTACTCACCGAATATCGAAAAGACAGCGCGGTCTGTCTCAAGGCGGCTCATAGCTTTTGAAGTATGAATGACCGTAATTTCAATGATCCCGAGTATGAAGGATACAGTAAGAATTAATACCATACTCAAAAATACCGTGATCTCCGCTCTCTTCATATCTAAATCTCTAAATCCCGGAACTTTCAGAGGTGATCTTATCAAAAATCGTGTTAATCAGGTTGATAAGCTGAGTTTTAAATATGAGGAGAAGCGCTATGATGATCACAAGGATCAAAACCAGTTCAATCACCGTGATCCCTGAAACATATCTGGGACGGATAAAAAAATCTCTGGCTTTCTTCCTCATGCATGCAGCCGCTGCCATTGTTTTTAACCTTAAATTTGTCATAGTCTTATTCACAGATTCCATCCTCCTATTCCTTTGCTTTTAACACTTTTTTTAACAATTAAATACGGATCGAGAAAAAAGCTGGGATGATCACGATCGCAAAAACAATGGTCAGCATAAGAAACAATGGGATCACCAGCTTTGTGCCTGCCTCCTCCCCAAGCTTTTTCGCCAGATTCTTTCTTTCCTCAAAAGCTTCCTCCGCTTCTCTTCCGAGCAGCTCTGTCAGCCCCTTTGATCCTTTTCGCAAATTCTGAGAGAGAAGCGTTCCAAACTTTCTGTAAATGGATACATTACATCTTGTCCCATAATTTTCATATGCTTCCCCCTCCGGTATTCCTCCCCGGATCTGGTTCATCGTGCTGACCATCTCTTCATAAGCCTTTCTCCTTTGGGTTTCCCGTTCTTTTATCCCGTGCTTTTTCTCATATCCCTGCGCGATGCAGAACCACGCCCGGCGGATCGTCATCCCGGCACGGATATACAGATTAAATTTATTGATGATCTGCGGGTAGTCGATCTTCATCTGCCGTATCACTTTTTTCTCTTCTTCCTTTTTCCTCTGTGACGCGGATACAACAATCATGCAGGATGCCCCTATTCCCAGGATCAATATGGCAAATGCGCGCGTTTGTGTTCCATATTTCCACCGGATCGGTTTTCCGTCTACACTGTCCGGAAGTATGAGGTAGTCTTCTGTCTTTGTCTTTTCATCGGAAAGAGAAATTTCCTCCCTGAGGTCTTCCATCAGCTGTTCATCTTCACTGAGCATGGGCGGGAATACACATACATAAAATTCATGGACCGCCTGCTCTTCTCCATAACTTAACTTCGCTGTCAGCCTGACCTGGATTCCCGAGTCTGACAGAACCTCTTTTCCCAGATGCCCCTGCATATCAACAACCTCATAATTATCCGTCTCCCATGCCACCTGGATTCCCGTCCCCGGCACCTCGGCAGCAAGATTCAGATCATACCTTACGTCATCCAGGCTTTTATTTTTTCCAAGGATCAGCTTTTCAAGCTCCTGTCCCGCGTCTGTAAATATCTTTTTGATTTCCTCTGAGTCATATTTTTTCCCTGACACCGGTATCTCGATCTTCCTGTCTGCTCCGGACTCTCCGATCTTTACCTTCATTTCATGAACCCTCTCTTCGTTTTCCTTCCCGCGCTTTAATACGATCTCTCCTTTATCATTTGTCTGCACGCTTCCCGAATTATCCGATACATAAAGACCGGCGGCGCATACAATTGTGGCTGCTGCAAGAATGCCTGCTTTGAAACAGGCGGGATTTTCCTTTAAGTATTTTCTTATGATGCTTCTTATCTTTTTCATACTTATACCTCAATACGTATGATCTTCCTGCCATAGACATACGCCCCTATGTACACACAGATACAGATGCTCATGATCACCACCCCTGCCATATTTCCGTATAGGACGCTTAAAAATTCTCCAAAGGTCAGTTTCATATACAGGATGATCGCAAACGGTACCGCGCACATAATATCGAACTCAATTTTTTTTGAGGCCAGCATGGTCTGTATTTCTTTTTCTGTATCGATTTTTCCGCTGATGATCTTCACCGCGCTCCTTATAATGGAGATGCTGTCCCCTCCGCTTTTCTTTGCGGCGGCAAATACGTTTACAAAATTTTCCACATCCTCCTGCCCTGTCCGCTCTGCAAGACCTTGAAGAACCTCTTCTGCTGTCATATTCATGTCCAGCTGATGTCCCATCCGGTCAAATTCTTTCCTTATCCTTGTTTCTTCTGCGTATACAGGAAAAAGATCCCTTCCCGCTTCTCTGATGGCATTTTCCACAGAATATCCCGCTTTGAGAGCTGACGCCATGATCTGGATACTGTCTCTGAACTGCAGCCGGAATTCCTGCTCCTTTTTCCTCGTGATATCTGCCTGCCAGTCTCTCATATAAATCAGCCACACAGGGAAGAGGAAGGGCGCCGGGATAAAGGAATCGTAAAACACATACAGCATCACCGCGACTGCTGCCGTTGCCCGCAAAAATCCCATGGCATACTCATATTTCCTGATATCCTGCCTCCATAAGCTTGTCCGTGTTTTCGAGTTCGCTGACCTTCACAATGCATCCTTTAATTTTTTCATCACGTATTCCCTCCTCCCGGAATTCATACAAAGTCTTTGTGTCTATACTGCCCTGGCTATATCCCAGTATTTCCTCGATCCTTAAGACCCGCCTGCTTCTGTCCCTGAGTCTTCCGAGATGGATGATAATGTCAAGAGCCGACGCGATCTGCCGCTGGATCGCCTGGAGCGGAAGATCGATCCCCATCATCATCATTGTCTCCAGACGGTGAAGCATATCTGTGGGATTATTGGCGTGGCCGGTAGACATAGAACCGCTGTGTCCGTTCAGCATTGCCGATGATATCATGTCCACGGTCTCTTCTCCCCTCACTTCTCCCACAATGATCCGATCGGGTCTCATCCTTAAAGCTGACCGGATCAGGTCACGGATCGTTACAGCACCTTCTCCTTCCAGATTCGGACCACGCGCCTCCAGCCGGACCAGGTTTGCCACACCCTGTATCTGCAGCTCTGCATTATCTTCGATGGTGATAATACGCTCATCCTTGGGGATATAGTCTGACATTGCGTTTAAAAAGGTCGTCTTCCCTGCGCCGGTCCCGCCGCTTACAAAAATGTTGTATTTTGCCCTCACCAGCTTTTCGATAAATCCTGCCGCTTCCTCTGTCAGGCTTCCCATGCGGACGAGCTGTCTCATTGTGATCGCCTCCGCCGGAAATTTTCTGATCGTCATGACCGGTCCGTTTACAGCCACGGGTTTGAGAACCACATTGACCCGCGCCCCGTCCTTCAGCCGGGCATCCACAATAGGGGAAGTCTCATTTACATACCGGTTAGTCTCCCCGACAATCTGCTGGATCACATCGCCAAGGCGGGATTCTGAGATAAAACGCCTGTCCGTCTGGCAGAGTTTTCCTTTTTTTTCGTAAAAGATATTCTCTGTCCCGTTCACCATGATCTCTGTGATCTCATCGTCTTCTATCAGATCCTGGATGATATCCAGCCTGCGGAATGCATTAAACAGCTCCCTGCTTATTTTTATCTTCTCTCCCAGAGAGAGGAATTCCCGTTTCCCTTCTTCCTCTATCACACAGCGTATGATCTCCTGAAGCTCTTCCTCCCCTGTTTCTTTTGTCATATCCATACGGAGCATGACTTTCTCATACAGCAGTTCCACTCTTGTCATCTGCACCCTCCGATCTTCCTGGATATCTGTTTCCCTTACCAACATGCTTTTTTACTGTCTTGGTCAGGATATCCGCATATCCGGCTGTCCTTAAATTCTCCTCATACTGCTCCAGCTTCGCTTCAGCCGCGCTCTCACGGATGTAGGGCGTATAGATCCTGTCACATTTTCTGAGGATTTCATAAAGACCGCAGACCGCGTCTCCCAGATCCAGTATGATCACTTCGTAAATACATTTCTCCAGAACCATATCCAGAAGCCGGATCCATTCTTCTCCTCTGACAGATCTTAAATCCTGTTCATTTTTCATAGGATGTATGTAATCCATCCCGCTTTTCCGCACTGCCATCGCCGCCAGCTTTAATCCCCAGTCATCTCTCTCCTGTTTCAGAAAGTAGAGGAGATCTCCAAGATCCATATCCGCCCCTTCTGAAAAGTAATGTTGTCCTCCGGAATACCCTTCCAGGTTAAGATAAAGAACCGGAACCTGACTCGCCATCTTCTGTCCGAGACGGAGCGCGAATTTGGTTTTTCCGATCCTGTGGACCGGCGAGTAGAT
>CALWFS010000035.1 GCA_944377705.1 uncultured Mediterraneibacter sp.
CCTCTGGGAGAATTTGTCCGTGAGATTGTGGGCCTGGATATGAATGCTGCAAAAGAAGCATTTTCTGAATACCTGAATGAGGCCAATCTGGATAGCAGACAGATTTACTTTGTGAATCAGATCGTGGAATATATTGTACATAATGGATTGTTGAAAGATTTTTCTGTGCTGCAGGAACCACCGTTCACAGATCAGGGAAGTGTTGTGGATATCTTTACTGATTTGAATGTGTGGATGGGGATAAGAAAGGTTATTGAAGGAATCAATGATAATGCGAAGGTGGCATAAAAAATATACATAGGAGAGGGTGAGGAGGTGAAGATAGTTTTAATAGTGGTGGATTATGCCATAAAGACCATTCCTATTGTTATTTTCGTTATAGTATTAATTATTTCGGATAGTAGAGCAGTATTTATAAAATGACTAATAGTCAAGTAAGTAATTCTGCAAAGGTTATAAATAAATGCCCCTTATTTTGGAGATACAGAAGATAGATAAGATTATGTTTTGAAAAAATAATAACTTAATAAATCCAAAGGATTTTTTGTGAGAGGAGATATATAACAACTATTTAAAAAGTTAAAAATATAGAATATAATGTAGTTTAACGGCGTTTGTTAAAAAAATTGGATGAAATGTAAATTATACATATAAGATAAAAAGGAATAGCTAAAATGAAGAGTAATATAGAACTTAAACAGCTGGTAGATGATCAGCGTTTTATTGAAAATATGAATAAAGCTTTTTCGGATTTAAGAGCGGATTATGAACTGACGTTAGATTCTTCATTGGAAAAAATCCAAGAGTTGAGTCAGTTGCATGTAGATGTAAAAAATCATTTATCAGATTTAACATCACTTTCACGGAAATCAAGTGGTACAATTTGTGGATTAAGGGGAACAGGAAAGACTCATTTAATGTTACTGGCCAGGCATAATTTAAATTCTACTTTATGGGAAAGTGAATATGATAGTAATTTATGTATTTATTTAAACATGAAGAGATTTTGCTTGCCAGATAGCTACGATAATGATACATTTAATCGAATATTTAGTATTTTTATATATGAAGAATTATCAGCACAGCTTTTAATTATATTAAAAGCAATGCAAGGAAAAAATATCATTCAAAAAATACAAAATATATTTAGAAAGAAGAAAAAGAACATTCAAACAAGTATAAGAGATACTCTTGTAAGTATATTTAATATGATTATGGTTGCTCGAGAAGGAAATGAGCAGATTCGTAAAATTGGTCAAGGTAGTTTTGAAGAAGAGAATATAAATAAAGAATTATATGAGATTACGACAGGATTACAGATATCATTGAAAGAATTGGTTCCAGATTTAAACCTAAATTTTGGTGAAGAGGAAATCAATGAAATTTCAAAAAGGGTAAAAGAAAAAAATACATTTGTACAATACCTAAATGTGAAAAGTGTAAGAAATGAATTGATAAATATTATTTCATTATTGGGAATAGACTCGATTACATTTTATGTGGATGAGTGGGAAAAAATCAGTTTGATAGATAAATGTCAGGAACGGGTTGCTTTATATATTAATCAAATAATGGATGATCCCCTGTATTTCTGGATAGGAGTTGTACCATATAGAGGGGGATTATATTGTTTAGATAATGGCGCTGATTTACAACATCAAATAAATTTGGATGAAAGTCTCATTTTTGAAGCATCTGATAAAGAACGAATATTATGTATAAATTATTTTAAAGAAATAATAAATAAAAGACTCAAATATTATTTTCCAGATAAATCATATACATATAATATTATGTTTAATTCGGATGATAACTTTGCGAAATTAGTTGTGGCCAGTATGGGAAATACTAGAGATTTTGGAACTATGCTTTTAAAATGCTGGTCAGGTTATCAAACATATAGAAAATCGCAGCTTTCGCCGGGACGCCCATACAAATATATATCAAACCAGATGATTGTAGATGCGGTAAAGGATAATGGGGATAAGAAATTTTCTAATATTGAAGCTGATAGAGATGTTGTTAAAGTCTGGAATGATATAAAAAATTTTTGTGTTTCAAAAAAATCAAGTCATTTTGCCATTGAAGAAAAAAATGACATATTAGAATGTCTAAGAGAACCGGAGTTTTCGGAATTAATATATCATCGTCTGTTGCATATGAGAAAAACACATGTACCTGCGAAAGATTCTAACGTTGATAGTAAATTATCTATTTATGCAATAAATTATGCGGCATCTTATTCTTTACATTCTCAAGAGAAAAAAATGTCGTTTATAACCGAGTATAAAACAATACATGATCGTGTTAGGCGATATATATATAATCCTAAAAAAATTTTAAATCAAATAAAAATTCAAAATGGAGAAATATTTCCGTGCTTGAATTGTTCGATGGCTATAAATCCTGGGATCATGAAAGCTGCATGGGAAGCAAATACATGTCCATATTGTGGAGGAAAGATATATCGTACAGATGATTAATATAGAATGCTTATACGAATATTTTTATTTTGTCTCTATATATTCTAATGTGAATTAGATGTAAATTAAAATAATTTCTTCGCTTTTTTGCAAGTTTCTGATATAATACATACATGGCAACGCGACGGCAACTGAGGATCAGCAAGTCAGCGCACAATATGAAAATGAGATAAATGAAATTGGAAAGCTTATGAAACTTAAACAAATTTGTTTAAGTTTTGGAGAAAAGAACCGAGTTTGAATAAAACGAAATGGCGTAAAAACCCAGTGTTTATGCGGGTTTGCGGCACTTCGAGAAGTCTTTTGATAACAGTTGCATAAGAACCATTATTCTTGTAATCCGGTGGTTTTATGGTTAGAAAATGATTGACGGGTGGTTCTGAACGAATCCATATTATTAAGAAAGCCATTAACTGTGGGTATAAACCCATAGCCAATGGCTTTTTCTTTTTAAAAAGCAAGTGCTTTTATCATATTTATTATTGCGGTTGAAAATGGTAAAAATTTACTCAGAACATCAATAGCTTTTTGTGCATTGCTTTTTTGGGGCGAACCCTTAGATAGTTGATAGAGAAATGACTCCAAAGTGTCTTTGTCGGAAGCGGATAGAAGATTCTCATTTTTTTGGATGAATTTTTCAATTTCTGTTCCAATATCTAAGTATTGGCTTTGCTGAATAGACAATTGATTGTTGTTTCCATTAATATATGTGTTATTTATATTTCCATAATTAGTTGATTGTGAATCAATGCGTTTAATTACAGATTTACAATCCCGGTAGAAGTTATGTGGAAGTAAGTCGCCAACTTGTTGCAAATGACTCTGATTAGTATATAGTAATTCGATTTTATAACAAATACCGTTGTATTCAAAATGGTCTGAAAACAAGTCTCTTATTGCATTGAGTTTACCATTTTGCCAAAACAAATATGGTATAATCAGATAATCAATACCATTGATATTTTGAATAAAAAATCGAATTTGCTTGTTTGAATAATCAATTTTTAAATCCCTTTTTCGAAGAAAAGTTATCAATATATAAAGCAAAAGAAAAATTAGTCCACCACCTAATAAAACTAGTAGTAGTAAAAGTTTAAAGAAATTCATTTGTTTTCTCCTCAATTGTTTTGTTTTTCTTGACTGTGTCTATTAATGCATCACTTAATTCCTGTGATGGAACTTTTGACAAATTCTGTGTGGTATCAAACTCTAGGTAGTGGTAACGCCAGTTATCGTATTCATCCTTGCTGATTTTTTCGGAAGATAGTTTGTCCGACTGTTTTTTCCAAACACAAAGCATTTTTAGTAGCTCATAGGCTTCTTTGCCTTTGTCATGGTTGACCTTTAGGCAGACCTCTCCGTCTGCTTCGCTAACGGTCAGACCGTAAATATCCTCAAGGGTAAATAAGGTGTGATAAGTCCGATGTAGCTGTCAATGTCAGGAACATCGAGAGTTTGCGGTACAACATCGAGAGCCTGAGCTAATGCGGAAGTCAGCTCCGCTTTTGGTTTTCGTGTTCCCGTTTCATACTGTGTTAAGCGGACATCAGCACTTGTTTTGGGAAAACCGACAG
The DNA here is from genome assembly GCA_944377705.1 of uncultured Mediterraneibacter sp. Classification (GTDB taxonomy): domain Bacteria; phylum Bacillota; class Clostridia; order Lachnospirales; family Lachnospiraceae; genus Mediterraneibacter. The sequence goes on from CALWFS010000035.1 coordinate 4,058, forward strand.
CAATACCAAGATACTTCTGAGCCATCCCACGCATAAGTCGTTTGCCAATAGCCATATATGTTTTACTCCTTGTTTATGTATCTGCAAATAGTATAGCAGATATGTTTAGGGAAAGTCGAGAGAAAACAAAAAAGTTTAATATTTTCTTGTAATCTGCATATAATTTTAGAGAGAAAGCCCTATTGGCTTTCCTCTTTGCGCTTGCTAGAATGTAAGTACAAAGAAAGTTTACCACTGACCGATATGTGGTATATAAATGGTCGGGGCGAAAGTATAGTCCTTCGCCATAAGGCGAGGGGCTTTTTTCATAATTAGGATAGACAAATGAAGATAACAGGCTTTTATATTATCAAGGACAAATTTTTTAAAGATATGCCAGATCCGTATCTCAAAGGAAATAAGGCGGGGAACAGACCGCATTATTACTGCTTTGAGGATACAAGTATAGGAATATACTGGATGATACCATTGTCCAGTCATATTGACAAATACAGACGAATTATGGAGAAGAAGGAAAAAGCAGGGAAACCTTGTGATATTCTCCATATCGTTAAACTGGACGATAGCCGGGAAAGCGCATTTCTGATACAGGATATGTTTCCGATAACAGAAGAATACATAGAACGGGAATATACAATTGCTGGAATTCATTTGATGTTGACCAGTGAGCATACTGCCAGAGAGATTGAGCGAAAAGCGAGAAAAGTTATGGGAATGTTGGAACATATGAATAACAAATCCGCAATAAAGCAAAGAAAAACGACCAGTTCACTTTATCCGCCGAGGAGTTCGAGTAACAGATATCTCCCCCGGAAATGCTGATAAAATAGGCATTTCCGGGGGTGTTTTACGCCCTTTGCCTCTAAAATGGCTCCGATTATTTATGCATGCTTGGGGACGAAGTGAAAATGCTCCGCATTTTAAATCGATAATGCAGAATAATCGAAGTTATGATATATTTAAGGAAACGAACTGAAAAGGAAGGAGCAGATCAATGGATATTTCTGAATTTATTGAAGCAGCGGAAAGACTTAATGTTCTTGGCATTAAAGTGACAAAAGACAATGAAACGGCAGCTGAATGGTATAGTGAACCCGAATGCCGCAGAAATGTCTATTCAGCTGCAAAGAGTTTTACATCTTGTGCAGTGGGATTTGCAGTTCAAGAAGGATTAATTTCTCTTAATGAAAAATTGATAGAAGCATTTCCTGAGGATTTACCTGATTTAATTGATGATAATTTGAAAATAGCGACAGTTCGTGATTTGCTTACAATGTGCTTAGGGCAGGAAGAGAGTAATCTTATGGGGGAACAGCGTCCGCTGTATGAAGAAGACGATTGGGTAAAAATGACTTTGGCTATTCCATTTAAATATAAGCCAGGCACACATTTTGTATATAATAATGTTGGGCCGTATCTTGCAGGTATCCTTGTACAAAGGCGTTCAGGATGTGACCTTGTTTCATATCTTACACCAAGGCTTTTTTCACATCTTGGAATTAAACGTCCAATGTGGGAGACAGATCCGCTTGGGAATAGTTTTGGCGCCGGCGGATTATTTCTCACTCTTTCCGAACTTCACAAATTCGGACTTTTTTATCTCAACAAAGGGAAATGGAATGGAAAGCAGATTTTGTCTGAAAAATGGATAGAAGAAAGTACAAAGGCTGCAGATACAGATTATTATGGTTACCTTTTTTGGAGAGGAGAGTACAATTCTTTTAGAGCAGATGGAAAATATTCGCAGATTTCAATGGTTCTTCCGGATCAGAATGCAGTCGTCTCCCTTGTTGCTGAATGTCACAAAAGCGAAGAACTTATGCGTGCATTATATAATTTTGTTTGTTCAAAACTGTAAATTTTAATTAAGTGAAAGAAACTGCTGAAACAGCATGCATAATTTTGCACATAATAAAAATCCACTGTACCTTTCCTTCTGTACAGTGGATTTTCAGCTTATTCTATCCATTGGTTTTACCTCCTTATTTAATTGATATCTATCTGAAACTATTTTTTCAAATAGTGTTTTCATTTTGTGAATTAGTATCCCATTGGACTATACCTCTTTTCTTCTGAATTTTAGGTTTAAGATTAAGTTTTTGGTGGTCCGTCCTCCTTTTCTTTTGATATGTTTATAATACCGCATGAAGTCGAAAATGTCAATATAAAATCAGATAAAATCATATATAAACATTAAAAAACTGAAAATCAGAATAAATAAAAAGAAATAATACAAATATAGATCGAAAAAACAAGAAAAAACAGTTAACAACATGCAAGCCTTTTCGGACTGTACTTTTACCTAAAAAGGGAATAGGGGGACTGCGGGAAAGGGGATATACAAATCCAGCGTGCGAAGGTATACTGGATAACGTGGAGGAAAAGGCGAAAAATGAATATAAGACAAAAAGTATTTTTAATCTTCACAATATTGTGGATGATAATGATTTTTTCTTTTTCTGCGCGGCCGGCGGACATCTCGTCTGAGGACAGCAGGAATGTGGGACTCCTGATCGGGGATATTTTCATACCGCGGTTTGAAGACTGGTCAGCAGAAGAGCAGGATGCATTTGCGGAAAAAGTGGATCATCCTGTGAGAAAGACAGCCCATGCAGCGGAGTACGCGGCATTGGGGCTTTTGACAGCAGGGACTTATATAGCAGGCGGAACTGCTGTGCCGGAAAATGTGAAAGATAAAAAGAAAGTCAATGTCTGGAACAGCAGACAGAAGACTTCCATCAGCAGAGGGATACTTATTCCATGGATGATAACCACAGCGTATGCAGCCACGGATGAGCTGCATCAGCTGTTTGTGCCGGGGCGCAGCGGGCAGGTCTCGGATGTGATACTGGACAGTGCGGGAGCAATGGCCGGACTGGCTCTTTTAGGAGGAATCAGATTTTTGGTGCGGAGGAGATAAAAAATGACTGTAAATGAGCTGAATGAGAAATTTGAATTTCGGGATATCCGTCCCGGGGAAGCCGGACAGGCGGCGCGGATCGAGCAGATCTGCTTCCCGCCCAATGAGGCATGTACAGAGAAGATGATGCGTGAAAGAGTGGCAGCAGTGCCGGATCTGTTTCTTGTCGCTGTGGACAAAGAGACAGGGAAGGTCGCCGGTTTTTTGAATGGACTTGCCACAAAGGAGCCTGTGTTCAGAGACGAGTTTTTTACGGATGCAGGGCTTCATGACCCGGAGGGGGAAAATATCATGCTTCTCGGACTGGATGTGCTGCCCGAATACCGCGGTCAGGGACTGGCGAGTGAGGTCATGCGGCAGTATAAGCAGCGGGAAACCCGGCGCGGCAGGAAGAGACTGATCCTGACCTGTCTGGAAAATAAGGTGGGGATGTATGAGAAAATGGGCTTTCAGGATCACGGCATCTCCGGATCCGGCTGGGGCGGAGAAGAGTGGCATGAGATGAGCTGTGTATTGAATGTGAGCAATAGTTAATTTTATATACCGCTAATATAATGCCTGTTCAATTGTGGAAAATATTCCGGTCTGTTATGCTGAAATCAGCAAAGGCCGATGCGTGATCATTGAAAAAGGAGGCGCTGTATATGCAGATCGGAGAGACGATACGAAAATACAGAAAAGAAAGAAACATGACGCAGGAGGAAATGGCAAAGCGGCTGGGCGTTACGCCTCCGGCTGTCAATAAATGGGAGAATGGAAATTCTTATCCGGATATCATGCTCCTGGCGCCGATCGCAAGGCTTCTGGATATTTCCGTGGATACGCTGATGGCGTTTCGGGGAGAGCTGACCGATGAAGAGATAAAGCAGATCATCAGTGAAGCAGACGAAAAATTCAAAAACGGTACCTATGAAGAAGCATTTATCTTCATCAGAAAAAGCATGGAGAAATATCCGAATTCCGAGCGGCTGGCATGGCAGCTGGCGCTGATGATGGACGCGCACCGTATTATCAGAGGCGTGAAGGAATCGGATAAATATGATCTGTTTATTACCGAATGTTATACCAGGGCGCTGGAAAGCAAAAACGAAGATGTCCGATGCGGAGCTGCTGAATCGTTGTATAACCTTTATCTTCGAAAAGAGCAGTATGAAGAAGCAGAAAAGTATTTGGAGTATATGTCCCGGCAGAATCCGGAAAGAAAACGGATGCAGGCGCTCATTTTCGGGAAAACAGGGCGAGTGAAGGAGGCGTACAAAGCATACGAAGAGCTTTTGCTTGCTGATTATCAGATGGTCAGCATGATCTTCAACAGCCTGTATATGCTTGCCATTCAGGCTGAGGATACGGAAAAAGCGCACTATTATGTGGAAAAACAGGCCGCGCTGGCGCGGCTTTTTGAAATGGGAGAATATCACGAGGTCTCGGGAAGACTGGATCTTGCCGTTGCGGAAAAAGATGAAAAAGCAACAGTGGCAATAGCGGAGAAGATGCTTTCCAGCGCTGAAAGTATCAGAGATTTTACTGCTTCGCCGCTGTATGGGCATGTGGTGTTTAAAGAAACGGATGATAAATTTACGATAGAGCTGAAGCAGAATCTGATCCATTGTTTTAAAGATGAAGATACATTTGGATTTATGAAGGATAATGCCCGCTGGAAGAAGCTGATGGGGGATCTTTAACAGGCTGTTGTCTTAAAGGCTGGGATCAGAAAAGATCAAAACCGGATCCCAGCCTGCCGTTTTACTTCATCGAGTATGCGGATCGTGTCCAGGGAATATTTCAGATATTTGTGGTCCACTTCTTTATTTTCAACCAGTCTCAAAAATTCCTGAATTTCAAATGTCATATTATTTTTCACTGGAGTATAGGGCAGTTTCTCAGTTCTGCCGCCTGCCAGAGTGTCTCGCGAGCCTTCTCTGAGGCGCAGGCTGATCGACTCCGGTTTACTGATGTAGTCGATTATGATCGAACCGTCCTCTCCCTGAAGGACGCTGGGGGTTACCGAGACAGCAATCTTTGAATATACGGCTTCCGCTGTCATGTCATCATATTCCATAAGCACGATGCCGCTCCCGTCGAAACCGTTTGAAAGTTTTGTTGAGATTGCTTTCACATTTTTGGGCGCTCCGAAAAGACGGACAAGAGAGTGGATACAGTATACTCCGATATCCATGACTGCCGCGTTCCCGAGCGCAGGATCAAATGCATTCTGGATGACGCCTTCCCGGAAGCTGTCGTAACGGCTGGAATACTGGCAGAACTCAAAGGAAGCGCGGCGCAGCTTCCCGATCCGCGGGAGATTCTTTTCGATCAGGTCATATGCTGGATCAAAGTCCGGGCGCATTGCCTCCAGGAGAATTACATTATTTTCCCGGGCGGAGTCGATCATGGAGAGGACTTCCCGCTCGTTGACGGCAATGACTTTTTCGCAGAGGACATGCTTTTTGCGGTTCAGAGCTTTGAGAGTCTGGGAGCAGTGTGCAGAATTGGGTGAAGCTACATACACTGCGTCCAGACCGGAATCCAAAAATTCGTCATAGTCCGTATACACCCGGGGAATGCCATGCTTTGCGGCGAATGCGCCGCCGGTCTCCTGTTTCCGGGAATAAATGGCGTAGAGTTCTGCGCCGGATACCTGGGATGCCGCTTCGCAGAAGTCATCGCTGATAAAGTTTGTTCCGATCATTCCGATTTTCAATGCCATAAAAGTGCCCTCCTTTCAGCAATAGAACGCCTCTGTCGCCCGGATCAGATAGTCTGTGTCCTCTACGCCTGCTGTCTCGTAGGGCGAGTGCATGGCGAGTTGGGGAAGTCCGATGTCCACGGTGTTCAGGGCAACCTGTGTGTTGGAAATGTTACCCAGGGTGGAGCCTCCGGCCATGTCCGAGCGGTTGACAAATGTCTGTACCGGCACGTCCGCCGTGTTACAGAGATCCCGGAACATGGCGGCTGAAATGCCGTCTGTGCAGTATTTCTGATTTGCATTGAACTTGAGTACAATGCCCCCGTTCAAGTAAGGGCGGTTGGATGGATCCGCTTTGTCCGTATGGTTCGGATGGACTGCATGGGCATTGTCCGCGGAGATCATGAAGCTGTCTGCCAGATGGATCAGATAATCCTCCCGCGTGTAACCGAGGCTGTTATGGATCCGTGTAAGCGTATCATACAGGAAGGTGGAAGCCGCGCCCTGCTTGGTCGTGCTTCCGACTTCTTCGCTGTCCAGTACACAGTATACGGCAAGATGGGCTGTTTTCTCCCCGGCAAGGAATCCTTTCAGAGATGCAAAGGCACACTGGAGATCATCCAGACGACCGCAGGAGATGAACTCCTTTGAAGCTCCCCATATGCTTGCTTTCTGTCTGTTATAGAGAAATAGGTCATGCCCGAGGATAGCGCTTTCATCTGCACTCGCGGCATCGGCGATCATCTTCATAAATGTCCCTTTTGCCGTGAGGCTTCCATAGAGAGGAAGCATGTCCTTTTGGGCATTGTATTTATAACCATTATTTGCATCCCGGTTCATATGGATGGCAAGGTTTGGGATCAGGAGAAGATCCCGGTCAATATTGACCAGATGGGAGCGAAGCCCGCCCTGGCGGTCTTTTGCAATGACCCGGCCCGCCACAGAGAGAGGCCGGTCCAGCCAGGGCGCACAGAGCATTCCCCCGTAGCGCTCCACGTTCAGCCTGATATAACGATCGTCGGTTTCCAGCTCCGGGTTTTCTTTGACTTTGAAGGCAGGAGAATCACTGTGGCTCGCGATAATGCGCATGCCTGACATATCCTGTTCCGGCACGGCAAAGGCAATGATAGAAGAATCATTTCGTGTGACAAAATATCTCCCGCCCCTGCGGAGCTGCCATTTTTTATTTTCGTGTAATTGTATGAATTGTTCCTTAGAAAGTATATTTTTTATATTGTATATGGCATGGAAACAGGAAGGGCTACTTTCCAGAAATTGAGTGAGTTCATTCAAAATTGAACGGCGCATGATAGACAGATCGCTCCTTTGTGTGAAATCTTTTCGAACTGGGGTCAGACCCCTCTTAAGAGGGGTCTGACCCCAGTTCGATTTATTTTCAGAATATAATTTACACTCCATGCTGTCAAGACAAATTTTCTGCATCTTTACTTTCGCCCCTCAGATGCGTATACTGGACGTCAGAAGGAGTTGAGTGTATGCGAATACTGGTTGCGGAAGATGAGAAGAGTTTGAACAAGATTCTGACGGAACGTTTGAAGGCGGAGCATTACAGTGTGGATTCGTGCTATGACGGACAGGAAGCCCTGGACTATCTGGAAAGCGCGGAGTATGACGCGGTAGTGCTGGATATTATGATGCCCGTTCTGGATGGTCTGAGCGTGCTGAAAAAGATACGGGGCAAAAACAACAGTACGCCGGTGATCCTGCTGACTGCCAAGGACAGCATCGAGGACCGGGTACAGGGGCTGGACGCGGGAGCAAATGACTATCTGGTTAAGCCGTTTGCCTTCGAAGAGCTGCTGGCGAGGATCCGGGTGCTCCTGCGTAAGCCTGCGGAAACTCCAAAGACCTGCTACCAGATTGCGGATCTGGAGGTCCATATGGATACCCGGAAGGTACTGCGGGCAGGAAAAGAAGTGAAACTGTCGGGGAAGGAATTTGCACTGCTCAGATATATGATACAGAATGCCGGAATCGTGCTGTCAAGAGACCGGCTGGAAGAGCATCTGTGGAACTTTGACTATGCAGGCGGATCCAATGTGATCGATGTATACATCCGCTATCTGAGAAAGAAGATTGACGAAGGATATGAGCCGAAGCTGATCCATACGGTCAGAGGAGCGGGATATGTGTTGAGGGCAGAAGAATGAAGCGGTTTTCTCTTAAGTTAAAATTAACCTTATTATATACTGTTTTTATGCTCCTGGTGACATGCGCGGCTCTGGCGATCCTGTTTTCCCTAAGCAGCAGAGAAATCCTGGAGGCGGCGCAGGCCAAGCTGGAAAGCCGCGTACAGGAGAGTGTGGAAGATGTGCGCATCAGGGGAGGAGAGGTTCAGGTAGACAATGATTTTTATTCTGTAACCCAGAATGTGTACCTGTCCCTGTATAATGAGGAAATGTATCTCCTCTTCGGGAAAATCCCGATCGGGTTCAACAGCCAGCCGGATATTTCAGACGGAGAGATGAGGACCATCACAGAAGGAAATGTAAGCTGGTATGTTTACGACATGTCCTTCCGGGTTTCAGACACCCACACGGTTTATATAAGAGGAATTACGTCAGCTACGGACGCGGAGGAGAGCTTTAGCGTAACGCTGAGATTTGCCCTGATCCTTCTGCCGGCGCTCGTGGTTATGACAGCGTTCATCGGTTATCGTTTGACAAGGCGGACGCTGCTTCCGGTAAAAAGGATCACAAGTACCGTGCAGGAAATCCGCGCGGATGCAGATCTGTCAAGACGGATAGGGCTGCCGGAACACAGCGGGAAAAGCGGGGATGAAATATACGGGCTGGCAGAGACCTTTGATCAGATGCTGTCAGAGCTGGAGGAGGTATTCAACAGAGAAAAGCAGTTTACTTCAGATGTGTCCCACGAGCTGAGGACTCCGGTGAGCGTGATCCTCGCGCAGTGCGGAGCCAGTCTCTCCGATAAGAGTCTTACGGAAGAGCAGAGAGAACAGATCCTTCTGATCCGGAAAAAGGCGGAAGAAATGTCAGCTATGATCTCGCAGCTCCTTTTCCTGTCAAGAGCGGACCAGGGGCGTCAGCCTCTTCAGAGGGAGCGGATCAACTTAAGTGAGCTGACATGCATGATCGCAGAGGAACAGCAGTTTCTTGCAGAGGACAAAGGCTCTTCGGCAAAGCTGCACTGCAGTATCGACCCGGATATTTACGCGGATGTGGATGAAACACTCTATATCCGTATGGTGTCAAATCTGATCTCGAATGCCGTATATTATGGAGGGAAGGATGCTGAAATCTGTGTGGGACTTCACTGCGCGGATGGAATCGTCACAGGAAGCGTGAAAGATAATGGCATCGGTATATCTGAAGAAGACCTTCCGCATATCTGGGAGAGATTCTACCGGGCTGATAACTCCAGGTCAGAAGGCGGCCGGTCCGGGCTGGGGCTTCCTATGGTGAAATGGATCGCAGAGGCTCACGGAGGAACAGTCACCGCGGACAGCCGAATAGGAGAAGGCAGCACCTTTATTTTTGAGTTCCCGGCAGAAGCGAGGTGAAAAAAGATATAAAAAAATTAAAATAAAAAGTAAAACTTTAATGTTCTTTTAATTTTAATAAAATATACTACCCACATAACAAGATAAGGAGGGAGAAAAATGAAACGAAAAAATGTAATTATTCTTGCAGGCATGATGCTGGCTTTTGTATTTCTGACAGGCTGCGGCGTCAAAGGGACAGATTATCTCGCGCAGTCAAATAATGATTCGAATACAGGCGGTACAGGGACCAAAACCGAGGAACAGCTCCAGGGTGAGATCGATGCTCTCCAGAAAGAGATTGATGACCTGAAAAAGTCGCAAAACTCAGGGCAGGATTCCGGAACTGCGACCGACAATACTCAGACAGCGGATAGCAGCCAGAATACAGGAAACTCCGGCGGTACAGGTACAGCAGGCAACACTGGCAGCGGAGGAGCAGATGTTCAGATCAGCCTGGAAGAGGCAACACAGATCGCTCTGGAGAGAGTGCCGGGCGCGACCGAACAAAATATTTCCATACATCTTGATTTTGATGATGGATGGTATGCGT
>CALWFS010000036.1 GCA_944377705.1 uncultured Mediterraneibacter sp.
TATATTACAGCCGGAAACGCCCATGCCGCCCAGACAGAGGAAGGCTGCCGCTCCACCTCTGCGCCTGCCGCATCCAGAAACTCCGGGAGCAGGACAGCCAGCTTCTCATCGAGCTTAGCTTCTGTTGAATACAGGATGAGGAAGGAATTTTTTTCCTCACTGTCATCGCCCATCCCGACATTTATAATTTCCACCATGTACCTTTTCCCGAGACGCGCCACAAGGGACTGGCGCAGTTTCAGCGCCTGTATTTTATTCACAGGCACCGTGTATTCTACTTTCTTAAAAAAACCATATCGGATATAAATCTTCTCTCCCCGACGCTTAGCCCGGAAATCATAGTAACGTACAAAGTCTTTGACTGTATCCCACAATGCAGACGCCACGATCAGAACCGCCAAAATAATTCCCGATGCCGCTCCGAGCAGAGTCTCAGACGTATCAGAGTTTCCCACGACCCGGAACACAGTGCCTGCTGCCCCGGCAATACCGAAAATGATCACTGCCACAGACAGGACATTGACCGAGAAAAAACCATGCTGTAAGATATCTCCAAAATCTGACCGCACATCATAATCCTCTGTCTCAGCGGCTGCCATCAGCCCCGCATCCTGCAGGTCATCCCCCGGCGAACCTGCTTTCTGAGCAGAGAAGCCCTGTCCGGATCCTGTCTCCGCATCCTGAATCTTCCTCGTCACCTCCCGCTTAAACGCCAGGGCATCCGCTTTCTTCAGTACGATTTTCAGATCCGTGCTGTCCGCCGTGGACCTGCTGTTCGTGTCCAGCTTAACTTTGCATGTGCCCAGAAGCATTTCAAAGAGATTCTGCTCTGTATTAATGTTAGAGATATTCCGAATTCCAATGGTATTCTTCTTTTTATTCAGGGTGTTCCTCTCGATCACGACCGCATTGTCCTGAACAGATATGTAGGTCTTTGACCAGATGGCGATCTGGATCGAAATAACAACGAGGAAAAACAGGATTAACCCCAGGTTGACTAGCAGCCATTTTCCATCCAAGAATCCCAGTCCCGTTTCCATGAACTCGTCAATGTTCTCCAGTATGGATGGGATAAGGAGGATCAAAAGAGCGATCAACAGCCCGCCTGTCTGCTCCACGATGATGGATATATGATTGCGGAACCGCATATCCTGCGGCTTCATTGTCTGCTTCTCTTTCATATTCATGCGCTTTCACCTGCCCTCTGTCCTGCCGCGATCTCATTGATCCGCCTGCGCAGAGTCTCCGCGATCTGCTCAGCACGCTCTTCCTCAAGAAATTCCAGCGTCACATCGCCGCCCCCTGTGGTTACGACCACCTTTGCCACGCCAAACATCTGATCAACAGGTCCCTTCTTTGTCTGCAGCTTATGCAGGCGCTCAATAGGAACAATATTGCGTTTCACAAACAGATACCCCTCAATGATGTCAATACATTCATCATTGATACTGTATCGATAGCGATTGTAGCGAAAATACGGGCTGATCGCGACATCGAGAATGATCAGCACAGCAAGGATCAGGGAGAGCCACTTTCCCGCCGTAAGATCCTCCGGAAAGATCCAGAAATAGTCCACTGCCCCTATGATCGCCAGAACGACCGCGCCGGTAATGATGCCTGCCACATACATACAGTACAAAGCGCGTTTCGATAATTTCTCATACATTACTTTTTCCTCCGTTTCCGCGGAAATAGAAACATCCCGCATATTGTACTATGAATTAAATACAATCATACGGGATGTCTCTATGCCTGTCAATGCATTTCTGCCTCCGGCCCTCTCAGTTGTTCTTCAATGCGCAGAAGCCGGTTGTACTTTGCTACCCGCTCAGAGCGGCATGGCGCGCCGGTCTTGATCTGTCCTGCATTGAACGCCACTGCAATATCCGCAATAAAAGTATCCTCCGTCTCCCCGGAACGGTGGGAAATGATCGTCCGGTAACCGGCATCCTGAGCAGTCTTAATGGTCTCGAAAGCTTCTGTAAGGGTACCGATCTGATTTACCTTGATCAAAACTGCGTTCCCTGCTCCCAAACGGATGCCTTTTTTCACCCGCTCTGCGTTTGTGGCAAAAAGGGTATCGCCCGCGATCTGTACCCGATTTCCAATCCGCTCTGTCAAAAGCTGCCATCCTTTCCAGTCTTCCTGATCAAAGGGATCCTCTATGGAGCAGATGGGAAATTCCGAGATCAGTTCTTCATAGTACTGTATCATCTCTTCCGTTTTCCTTGGCGGGCTTTGACCTTCTCCGCGGAAAATATATGCCTGCTGTTCCGGGTCATACAGCTCAGACGCCGCCACATCCAGCGCAATCCGGATCTCTTTTCCCATACGGTATCCCGCCCGCTCGGCCGCGTCCCGGATCATACGCAGCGCCTCACAGGTATCTTTCAGATCCGGCGCGAAACCTCCCCCGTCTCCCACAGAGGTCGCATATCCCCGCTCTTTCAAAATACTTTTCAGAGAATGATAGACCTCTGCGCACATTCTCAGCTGCTCGCGGAAAGATCTGCCTTCTCCTGCCGGAACGATCATAAACTCCCGGATATCCAGCGTATTGTCAGCATGGACTCCTCCGTTTAATATGTTCATCATAGGCACCGGCATCTTCGCCGCGCGCACTCCGCCCAGATAGCGGTACAGAGGCAGCTTCAGGGCTGTGCACGCCGCCCGCGCCGATGCCATGGAAACAGCAAGCAGAGCGTTGGCCCCCATATTTCTTTTATCCGGCGTCCCATCGGCGCGGATCAGGACCCGGTCGATCTCCTCCTGGCAGAATACATTCATGCCGATAATCTCATCCGCAAGCCGGCTGTTCACATTCTCCACCGCGCGCTCTACCCCTCTTCCATTGAAACGTTCATCCCCATCCCTCAGTTCTGCCGCCTCATACCGTCCGGCAGAGACACCCGAGGGAACTGACGCCCTTCCGACCACATCTTCTCCTGCGAGCACCTCTGCCTCAATGGTCGGATTTCCCCGGGAATCCAGGATCTCTCTTGCATATACATCTCTGATCAACAGCTGTCTTTCCATGGTCCGTATCCTCCTGATCTGTGAAATCTCTATGTGATATATTCTCTCCGCCCTTTGTCACCTTAATGCGTTGACTTTTTATATTCCAGAGATTACAATTCGGGTAGATGATACTTTATACTTTTTCATCCGTCTCTTTATGGGAAAAATATTTCCCGTTTTATGGATAGGGAATCATTGCTCTGTCTCATGGACCGGGAGAACAGGAGGCCTATATGAAAAGCCGTTTCCAATATTTTTTCATGCTGACTTTCAGCACGCTCCTCATCGCAGTCGGCACCTATTTTTTCAAATTCACAAACAATTTTACATTCGGCGGCATCACCGGTCTTGCCGTGCTCGTGGCAAAAACCGGAATAATCTCTGCCGGAGATTTCAACCTTGTCATGAGCATGATCCTTCTTGTGATCGGACTGATCATCCTGGGAAAAAAATTTGCCGCAAAGACTGCTTACTGCAGCATCCTTCTCTCTGTGGCGCTCTCAGCGATGGAGCGTTTTTTCCCTATGGACGGGCCCTTCACTGATCAGCCCATGCTGGAGCTGTGCTTTGCCATCGTGCTCCCTGCGCTGGGTTCTGCCATTCTTTTTAATATCGGAGCTTCCAGCGGAGGCACGGATATCATAGCCATGATCGTGAAGAAATATTCCAGCTTTGACATCGGGCGCGCGCTGCTCATATCTGACGCGCTGATCACAGGGATCGGATTCTTCGTATTTGACATAGAGACTGGACTGTACTCCCTTCTCGGGCTGGTGATCCGCTCTTTCATGATCGACACTTTTATCGAAAGTTTTAACCTGTCCAAATATTTCAACGTAGTATGCGACCACCCGGAACCGATCTGCGATTTTATTGTCCACACTCTGGGACGAAGTGCCAGTGTCTGTCACGCAAAAGGCGCTTATTCCGGCAAGGACAAGTATATCATTCTCACCGCACTAAATCGGGTACAGGCAGTCAGGCTGAGAAATTTCATCCGCGAAAATGATAAAGAAGCCTTTATACTGATCTCAAACACAAGCGAGATCATAGGGAAAGGCTTTCACAGTGTATAAATATCAGGGAAACAACGGCTGTTAATCCTGTGTCGGATGATCCGTCGGTGTTCACTGCACCTGGAAGGGTTAAAGTTCATGATAATAAAGAATGATATCTTCGTAGTGACCGTCTTTCATCAGAAAGCCACCCGGTATGGTCCCAAGCTGTATAAATCCCAGCTTCTTATAAAGCTTCAGAGCATATGTGTTGCTGCTGACTACCGCATTGAACTGAAGGATACGGAAGCCGAGTTCTCTTCCTTTTTCCATACAGTGCTTTACCAGGAGTTCCCCGATGCGCTGCCCTCTCGCATCCGCGCGCACTGCATAGCTGGCGTTGCAGATATGCCCGCAGCGCCCGACATTATTCGGATGAAGGATGTACAGCCCGACAATCTCCTCTGATTCCTCATCGTATGCGATTCCCGTAAAGGACTGCTCTTCAAAAAATATCTGTCCGCTCTCATGGGTCAAGGGCTCTGTCTGCGGAAACGCCACGCCTTCCCTGACAACCTGATTCCAGATCATAACTGCACTTTCCAAATCTTTCTTTTCATATGCCTTTATCCTGATGCTCATTTCCAGTGTCCTCCTATTGTTTTTCCTATAATTTTTGTCCGGCTCTTAACATGCGGAACATCCGCCTCGCCCCATTCAGATACAATTCGTCCGCGCGCTCCATAGCCTCCGGCAAAGGCATCGCAGCGTTTACCGTAGTTAAAATCGACTCTATCCCGTAGTCGTAGATATTCTCTGCACCCCTGCCCATGCTTCCGACCAGTGCCACAGCAGGTATTCCCCTTGCCTTGCACCTCATGCCGACTCCCCGGATGACCTTCCCGAAAGAGGACTGCCAGTCTGTCGATCCCTCCCCGGTAACGACCAGTGACACCCCGTCCAGTTTTTTATCAAACTCGACCAGATCCAAAACTGTCTCTATCCCTGATTTCAATTCTGCATTTAGAAACACCATAAGCGCCGCTCCCAGACCTCCTGCCGCTCCTGCTCCTGGTATCCTATCCATATTGACCCCGTATTTTTCCTTTATGACGTCCCGGTAATTCTGCATTCCGGCTTCCAGTTCGTCTAATATTTCCGGTGTACCTCCTTTTTGCCCGCCAAAGGTATATGTCGCGCCGCTCTCCCCGCAAAGAGAATTAGACACATCGCACATAACAGTAAACCTGCACTCAGATATGCGAGGATCCAGCCCCGATCCGTCAATATCTCGGATATGGATCAGGGCTTCCCCGCAGCCCTCCACTTCGTTCCCGGCAGCATCCAGAAAGCGGATCCCCAGCGCTTTCATGCAGCCTATCCCGCCGTCATTTGTCGCCGAGCCGCCGATAGCAATAGAAATATCCCGAAACCCTCTGTTCAGAGCATCGCGGATCATTTCTCCCGTCCCATACGTCGTAGATTTACGCGGGTCTCTCATCTTTGACGGTACCAGCGGAAGACCTGATGCTGCCGCCATCTCCATGACCGCTCTTCTGCTGTCCAGTTTTCCATAACAGCTTGTCCGCGGCTCCCAGAGCGGACCATGTACTTTTGCTTCGATCCAGCTTCCACCTGCCGCCGCGACCACTGCTGCCGTCGTGCCCTCTCCCCCATCAGCCATCTCCACTCCGGCGCATTTACAATCCGGAAAAACCTCTTTCGCAGCCAGTGTGAGCAGTTCGGCTGTTCTGCCTGACGAGAGGGTTCCTTTAAACGAATCGGATGCAAATAAAAATTTCATTCCGCTGTATCCTCCATTCCTCTTCCTGTCCCATTACTGGCGTTTAGCCTCTGCCTTGTCTTTTTTGTCTTCTATCCTCTGACTATCATATCACCTTGCCGGGGGAATGCCAACAGATTTCCGGCTTTATAAAACAGGGGGCAGCCAGTCGGCTGTCCCCTGTTTTATAAAGCTCATCTTATTGAGTTCATCAATGAAAATAATGATCTCCGATCTGTATTCCCCAATTTCCATTGCCGAAATACAGACAGCCGCCTATCGGATTACTTCCTGCTATGGCATCTGCTGCCGCCTGTCTTGCAGAATCCGTATAACTTCCGCTGGCAAGTACGGAATCCAGCCATCCTGTCATGGCAGGTCCAAACTGCCCGGACTGATAGATGACATCCGTGATCGTATTCGGATATGTTCCGCTCTTCACCCGGTTCATGACGACCGCGCCGACAGCAACCTGTCCCTCATAAGGCTGATTTCCTGCCTCGCAGTAGATCAGCGCTGCGAGAAGCTCTTGTTCATAAGCTGCCGTGTTTGCTGCCTGAACCGCTGCCGCTGTCTGCGCGGCAGCTGCCTCTTCCGCGGCTCTGGCTTCCGCAGCCGCCTGCTCCTCAGCAAGACGCTGCGCTTCTTCCGTAGCTTTTCTCTCTTCTTCAACCTTGATCAAGTATGCCGTATGAGCTGCATTTACTGCTTCCTTTGTATCCTGTACCGCTTCTCCACTGATTCCGCCGGCGGTCTCGGCAAAATCCCATTGGAAAAGCTCTTCCTGAATGTACGTTTCCTGTTCTGCATTTCTGTCGTTTTCTGCCGCCAGACTCGTAAATCCCGTCAGCAGCATAGCACTGGCCGCTGCTGCATATAGAGACAGCAGCACACGCCTGTTGTAATTATGTTTCATATACTCCTCCTCTAACCTATTGCAATATCTTTACAAATATCTTTTAAAATATATGCTTATATTTTAAATAATATTACAGATATTACAAAAATGTTACGGATGGCATTATAAAACAGGATTTTCCGTTTGTCAACTTTTTTATTTACAGATTGTTTTTATTTATCTGTGGAAGAAGTTTGCTATCCTTTTATACAGGATAAAAGTAACTGTTCCGGTAATTACCATATATGCACCTTTCCCCTAAACAGCGGGTATGCTTCATATTTTTTTATTCTTTTGTTCATAATCCATTCAAAACTTCATCACACTTTTTACACAACTCTTCTATATACTATAATTGTTCTTGAAAAAGAACACTTTTTCATAAACTTTTTCCCCCTTTGAGTCACGTTTTTACGTGACTCTTCCTTTTTTCTTTTTACATATATAATAGATCTGTTCTGTCGGAAAAAAAGGAATCAGCCCCCTTTACCTGGTGTCTGATCCCTTTCATACCATTCATATTTATCTTATCATTCTTCCCCGCAGCTTCCCCCACAGATGAACCTGCACATAATCATATGCCCTGTCATAAATAAAAAGACCGATCTGTCCCCCAAGGACCACAATGATCATCATTGTATCTGATACTGACCGGGCAAAAAGCAGATCCCGGAAAACAATAACAATCGGAACATATACGATGTTAAAGATTACATATTTGGCGATCCAGAAGATCATCCTGCGCTTTTTCCGCCGGGGATGCCTCTCCAGCCATTTCCACACCGCTTCGATCCCCCAGATATAGAAGCCCATTGCCGCGAAGGTGAGAACATAAAATTTATTCGGAGCAGTGATAAACCCGAGCAGTACAGCCGCGATATAAAACGCCGCGCCAGCCCTCAGTCCGAACTCCCGGATGACGATCCCGACAAAAAAGGATGCCGCCGCGAGCAAAAATAATGTACTTGTCTCAATAATACTTCCCAGCGCCATAAAAACCACGGTCAGCGCCAGAAGCAGTCCGCCGAACGCCAGCGTCCTTGCTTTTACATGCATGAACAAAGATCTCCTCCCATACATTCACAGAGCTGGTCCGCAATACACAGGTCACAGCACAGATTTCCTGTACCGCAGGAACCGCCGCCCATGCCATAGCCTGATCCGTATCCGCTGTTCTGATATCTCTGACTGCTGAATTCGAGCTGGTTTAGGAGCTGTCTGTACTGAAGGTTATTTGGTTCCATATTGACTGCCTGGGCGGCATGGTCTCTTGCAAGCACATTATTGCCCAGCCCTGCATTGGCGCATCCGCTCAGATAATACCACAGGGCAGATCTCTCCGGCACCTGATCCAAAGTATTAAGCGCTTCCCGGAAACGTCTGCTGTTGATGTAGTTTACCGCTGCCTGGAGCCTCGGATCAGCCTGCGCATTCTGGTACCCACTGTAACCACCCGAAGACCCGCCGTATCCCGAGTAACCGCCGGAGCCGCCATAGGATGAACCACCGTATGAATACCCGCCGGAGCCGCCTGCCTGGCGCTCATGCATGATCGTGTCGTAAGCTTCCTGCACTTCCTTGAATTTCTCCTCAGCCAGGTCCGCAAGGGGGTTATCCACATTGGCATCCGGGTGATATTTTCTCGTCAGGTCACGGTATGCCTTCTTTATCTCATCATCCGACGCGCCGGGTGATACACCGAGCACATCATATGGGTTTTTCGCCATTTTTCTGATCCTCACTTTTCTTCATCTGTATCTTATTATAACGATTCCAGACACCATCATACAATATATTGCGTAAAATGTCCACATCAAGAAGACACGGCAGACGCTCAAATTCCGCCGTGCTCTCCGCAATCATCATACAAAGGATCTGCTTCATCCTGCCCTCATAATCTTCCTTCCCGCATACAGCCCGCAGCGGGTTATATCTGTCCTTTTTCACGTCTTCGGGCAGGTCCTCATACGCATCCATTATATAAATAAATTTACCCAGAAAAAAACCCATCTTCCGAAGATTCCGCTCCCAGATATCTTCCCTGTATACAAAGAGCTCCTCCATCAGTCTGCCAAAGCATCCTGCCGTCCGATCAATGTCCGTGCTCTTTTCCTTTTCGCAGGACGCCAGCTCCCTGAGCGCATACCTGATCGCCCTGCTCTGCCTGGGATAATCCTCAATGATCTGCTTTACCTTCCCACGTATTATGCTTTTTGTCATCAGGCTCGTGACCTTCCGGTCATCCTGCCAGTCATCTTCCATATGGTAATACGCCAGCAGGACGTTCATCGCCGCGGCATAAGCAGTGATCTCATTCCTGAGCATCAGCTGTTTTTTTATGGGATGCACTTTGCAGCGATGCTGTTCCGCCTCCGCTGTACTCTCATACAGGGAGGAGAGCAGGATCACTGCAAATGTCATATCATATGTCAGCGTCATCTGCCCCATAAATCCGTATTCCTCTTTGAGAGCGCGGCACAGCCCGCAGTAATAAGCCTTGTATTTCTTCAGGTCTTTTACTTTCAGCTCCGGCTCATATATCGTCACATAACCAAACATCTTTTTCTCCTGTCAATTAAACGGTAGGCTATAAGTCTAATCCGCCTCCGTAAAAATCACTTTCCAGCCCAAGCTGGCGGCAGACTGTATTTGCCACGCAGGTAAAACTGTCCCTGATACCGTAATCCCTTCCTCCCGGGACGCTTTTACTGTACATCAGAATAGGAACTTCTTCCCTTGTGTGGTCAGTCGTCTTCATATATGCCGGATCACACCCATGGTCAGCGGTGATCATCAGCAGATCATCCTTCTTCATGTCTTTCATGAAATCGGTCAGAAAGCTGTCAAAATCCGTCAATGCCTGCGCATATCCGTCAACATCCCTTCTGTGCCCGTACAGCATGTCAAAATCAACCAGATTCAAAAAACATAATCCCGAGAAATCTCTCTTGCTGATTTTGCTGATTTTCTCCATACCATCTGCATTCCCTGTGGTTTTATAGGATTCGGTAATTCCTTTTCCGTTAAATATATCGAGGATCTTTCCGATAGAAATCACGTCTTTCCCGTGATTTTCCAGGATATCCAGCATCGTGGGCGACGGCGGTGACAGGGCGAAGTCATGACGGTTAGACGTCCGCGTAAAATTGTCTGCAGATGTACCGACAAACGGTCTGGCGATCACACGCCCCACCGCCATATCACCGGTCAGCAGTTCTCTTGCCGTTTTGCAGTATGCATACAGCTGCTCCACAGGAACGATGGCTTCATTGGCTGCAATCTGGCAGACACTGTCTGCACTGGTGTACAAGATGAGGGCTCCAGTTTTTAAATGTTCCTCACCATATTTTTTTATGACTTCTGTCCCGGAATAAGGCCTGTTACATATACACTTTCTCCCGGTTCTTTTTTCAAACTCTTCTACAAATTCTGAGGGAAATCCCTCCGGAAATACTGGCATTGCCCTTTTACTGATAATTCCCGCCAGCTCCCAATGTCCGATAATGGTATCTTTCCCCCGGCTTTTTTCCCTGAGCCGCCCGTAATTGCCCGCAGGTCTTTCGACCGGCGCCGCGCAGGTCACGCCCTCAATATTAAACAGTCCCAGCTTCTGCAGATTAGGGCAGTAAAATTTTTCGCTTTTTACAACACCGCCCAAAGTATTAGTATTTTCATCTCCAAAATCCGCAGCATCAGGAGATGCACCGATCCCAAAACTGTCCAATACGATCAAAAATATTCTTTTCATCATTTTACTCACTGCTTTCCTTTTAATACAGTTTCCAGTGATCCAGACCAAAGCTGTTCTTAAGTTTACACATAGTTTCAATTCATCTAAAGCTTCTCATTATTTTACCGCAGTCAATTAACTTATGCAAGCAGATCAATACTCCTTTCAGGCATCTGTTTCATGCCATGGCAGATCATATGCCGGGCCTATATTGTCAACTATATTTTAAATACAGTTGACAATTCACCTCTTCTGCCTTATACTCTGGGCATATCCTGCTCTAAACGGGATATATACACAAATAATTTTAGACTTGATTGAAAGAGGTGTACTTAAATATGAAAACAACCAACACACTGCCCCGGCAGCCGAAAACACAAACCAGACAACTCACACTGATCGGGCTTATGACCGCCGTGCTCTGCATCCTGGGCCCATTATCCATCCCGCTTCCGGTCAGCCCCGTGCCGATCACGCTCACGAACCTTGCCATTTTCTTTGCCGTCTATCTGCTCGGAATAAAAGGAGGCACAATATGCCTCCTTGTCTATCTCTGCCTCGGCACAGCCGGGCTCCCGGTATTTTCTTCCTTCAGCGGGGGACTGGGCAAACTTGCCGGTCCCACTGGCGGATACCTCATCGGGTTTCTCTTCCTCGCGCTGATACAGGGATTCCTGATGAAACTATTTCCCAAAAAGAACACAGCCGCCGTCATAGGAATGATCCTCGGCATGGCTGTGTGCTATCTCTTTGGCACCGCATGGCTCGCCCTGCAGCTGGAACTGACCTTTCCCGCTGCCCTCTCCATTGGCGTCCTGCCTTATCTGGCCGGCGACGGCGCCAAGATCGTCATTGCCGCTGTCGCCGCTCCAAAGCTCAGAACCGCCGTACACAGGGCTGCCGGTTATTTGATCTCATAAGAATAATAACTGCTCCCGCTCTCGAACTGGATATCCGCATAATCTCCCAGCTCGCTGCTGCTTCCCAGGATCCCCCTGCTATACGGTTCAAGGTATCCCAGCACGGTGCGGATGTCGTCCTGAGACCGGATTGTAATCTCCTGCGATCCGTCATCGTAGGCAAAGAGTTCAATCTCTGAAGAGAGGGCGGAAAGCAGTTCTGTGCATTTCCCGCTCCTCATGGATTCCGCAGATAGATACAGGCGGACGTACTGTACATCCTCCGGCTCGATCTCCGTGCGCAGAGTATACCCATATTCCTCCATACAGGAAAGGGTATTGTCATATCCCTCATAGATATAGAAGCTTCCCATGGTGATCGTCCCCGGCCGGACACTGCTGCCATACCCCGCATACGCGTTAACAGTGGCACTCTCGCCAAAAACGTCTGCCGCATTTTCATCGGGAATCTCCAGGAACATCTCACCGAGAGGCTTATTTCCGACAAGAACTTCCAGATCCACCGCCATCACATCTTTTTTATATGCTTCCAGCAGCGTCTGGATCTGTTCGTCACTCATCTCCATCGGCATTTTCAATCCATAGGCATCAGCATAGGATATGGAATCCACCTGGGAAGTATCCACATGGAAGATTGGGAACAGCTCTTTTCTGAACTCTTCACTCTGGCACAGTTCCTCCATCGCGGACAAAAGCTCCTCGTGTCCCAGGCAATATCTGCGATACACTTCTCTGCCGCCGGACAGCTTATAGCAGAAGACTGTATTGATATAATCTCTGTTTATTTCACTATCCACATCTGCCAGATCCAGAGTATTGGGAGTATATCCCTCCTCCAGATTCCCCACACCGGCCTGCGCCAGACGATACAGAGCCGCTGTCCCCTCTTCAGAGGCTCCAGATCCCACAAACGTCTCTGTGGCATACCCTGAATAATCCTCCGGATATTCAAAATATCCCCAGAAAGAATCCGGATGGAAACGGATACTCTCCACTTTTGCCTGGTCAGGCAGATAAGTGTCATACCCGGTCAGGTCAAACTGGAAAACACACAGAACAAGGAAAACACCCGCCACTGAGATAACAGACGAAATCCAGCCCTTCAGCAGCATCCGCAGATCCTGCTGATAGATAAATTCAATCACCGCGCAGAGGATCACAGCCGCGAGAAGACTCAATACAAGGATCCATTTCGTCCCTGACACCCCCATAAATGTCTTTGCGATGATGCTGGCAAACAACGCCCCCGGGATACAGATCATTACCTTAAATACAGGCGCGGTCCGCGGAAACGTCAGTGCATTGCCCGCCTCCTCCGACGGATAGATCCGGTACAGAAGAAAAGCACTTCCCAAAAGCAGGACCGCAAGCACTGCCGCTGCAATACAGAGTCCGGTATTGGGAACTCCTGCCCCTGTACTGCCAATCAGGCTGATAAACAGCCCGGCAGGAGACATCCTCTTTGCCAGGGTGTCTGTAAGAGTCGCCACACCCTCGTAATATGTCTCAAAAAAGATGCCCTTCAAAGCTGCGAACAGACTGAACACAAGGAAAGGATACACGGTGATCACAAGCGTGGCAAGGAGCCCTGTCACCGTCTGCCCTGTCAGCACGGCCGCCAGGATACAAGTATGGTATATCAGAAGGAAAGCAAAAATGCCTCCCGCTGCTGCCACAGCGCATTCTGCCGCCATCTGCGCCGTCATGATCCCATGCGCGCCGCCCACGGCGATCGTAAGCGCCGAGCAGATCACATAAGGCACCAGGAAGATCACAAGTCCTGAAAGATAGCTTACAGAAAACCACTTCTCCCTTTTTACCGGAAGGGCGTGGTAAAAGTCCAGTTTTTCCTTTGAATGGATATAGCTGAATCCTGTCAGGGCGCACAGCACGGCAAGCACAGCAATGGCTGCCGCCAGATAACTGAATCTGAACCCATTGAGCAGTCCGGGAAATAGATCACGGATCTGTTCTGCGATATATTCCCTGCTCTGGGCTGCCGGGCCACTGCCGCCTTCTGCCACCGACACCACCATACTGCCATTGAACTGACTGTCTATATA
>CALWFS010000037.1 GCA_944377705.1 uncultured Mediterraneibacter sp.
CCTATCTTCGGGATTTTTTATAGAAATAACGGCGTTATAGCTTCCGCAATTCTTTGGATTATTTAAAAGTGTGTCCAGCACCTGAAGCCCAAAGCTCTCGATCGTGGCAAAAAGAGAGTTCAATTCACTCATTTCACCAAATTCTATATAGATTCTCAAAATCACATCATTATGCGTAAAGTGATCTGAAAAACTCTTAAACTTGGAAATAACCAGATAAACCATGATCGCAGCAATAATTCCACCCAGATAAAACCCAATTCCAACAGCAAGCCCGATGCATGCAGACGCCCATAGTCCTGCCGCAGTGGTAAGCCCTCTTACTTTTGTTTTTCCCTCCACAATAATACTTCCGGCCCCCAGAAATCCAATGCCACTGACGACCTGGGCCCCCAGCCTTGCCGGATCCCCGGCAGCGAATTTGTCGAACATGTACTGACCTGTAAGCATTACTACAGTCGCTCCCAGACTGACCAGAATATAGGTCCTCATTCCGGCGGACTGATTGGCTTTACCTCTCTCTATCCCCAGGATACCGGCACACATTACAGAAACCGCGATCCTGAGTACAATAGAAAATAAATTAATACCTTCAGCCAGATTTATGATATATTTTATCTGTTCCATCTCAGTCCTCCTTAATATTGAAGAGCGCAGCATCTTACGAAACACTGCGCCCTAACAACATATTATAATTTTTACATATCTTGTTTCCTATTATCTTCAAACTATTTTCTAAACACCTTTTTCTCAAGCCGTTTCTGTTTCCATCTGCGAATCGTCTGCATCCCGCTTCCTTGTCCAAAATACAAAGCAACAGAAGAAAGGATCATCAATACCACGGTATAGACAAAGCTCATACATTTTGCATCAATGCTTGCATTTTCGTCGGACGCTGCCTTGATCACAATCCCCAGCGGCTGAAATAACGGATGATATAAAAATGCAGTCAGATCATAGTCGGATAGCAGTCCGTTAAAGTTCAAGATGACCACTGACATGACTGCAGGCAGAATCACAGGAATGATGATTTTGCGCATCGTATATAAAGTGCCCGCTCCCATGCATTTTGCCGCATCTTCCAGATCATCGTCTACCGCAAAGAATGCGGCCCGGATCATCCGGTAGGAAAATGGCAGTTTAATGATCACATAACCGATCAGCAGGATCACTGTCGTACCCACAAGCACCTTATTAAAAATCAGGGGGTTTCTATCTCCATAAGCCATCGTCATTCCCAGCGCGATCAGCGTGCTCGGAAGCAGCCACGGAATCAATACTCCATACTCGAAGAGTTTGTTTAGTTTGTTTTTCGACTTCTGGACAAATCGCACACAGGTGATGGAGATCACCGCTGCCAGAAGCGCTGCGCCAAGTGAGTATGCTATGCTTACCAGATACGGCCGGACTGCGCCGATGGACGTAAACAGCTTCTGGTAATTTTCCAGGGTAAAAGAACCCGGAGTAAACTCTCCTGTCATAATCGTATTATAATCGCAGAATGAATAAATCACGATAAGAATGATCGGCAGCATGTAAATGGCAAACATAAGCCATGCTGCTATATGAGCAATCACATTCAACACGGGATTATTGATCTTCTGCTTAGTAAGTTTTGCTTTCGTTTTAGATACAGAAACATAGTTGCCTTTTTTCTCTACCTGACTGAATATCATCAGCAGAATAATAGTCGCCACTCCTAAAATAACGGCAAGAAACGCAGCCACCTCTCTTGAATATGCAGACCTTGAAAAGGTAATGATCATCGGGTTGATGGTCTGAAAATCTTCTCCGCCGACAATAAGTGGAGCAGACATGGCACCAAGACCGGTCAGGAACGTAAGAATGGTAATAGCAAAAAATGTTGGTTTTAACACCGGAATGACAATCTTAAAAAAAATCGCCGCTTGGCCTGCTCCCATATTTTTTGCCGCTTCCACCGTATGATAGTCCAGTCCATGAATGGCATTTTTGAGGAACATCATATGGTTCTGCGTACAGGAAAAAGTCATGACAAACACGACCGCTCCATATCCCACAAACCAGTTCGGGTCCATATCAGGAAAAAACTGCAGGAGAAGCTTGGTCAGAAGTCCTGTCCCACCATACACATATTTATACCCTGCTACCAGTACAACACCGCTGTAAATCAGAGATGTCATATAGGACAGCCTGAGGATTTTAGCCCCTTTGATATCCCAATACTCTGTAAAGAGTACACACAGTGTACCAACGATATTTACAGTAATGACCAGAGTAAAGGCGAGAATAAAACTGTTTTTCAGACTTTGCACTGCCCTTGCAGAAGAAAATACTTTGCCGATCACGCCTGTTGAAATCGCTCCATCATGCCAGAAGGTCTGAATCAGAAGGCTTATCACCGGATATGCCACAAAGGCGATCAATGCCCATGCAACAGCAATCTTCAGCACAAGTCCCGGTATGGAGATTCTCTTTTTTGCCAGCATATCGAGCACCTCCTTAGTATTGCATAATGTCAGCCGGATTCAGATACATATCAATCGTTTCCCCATTCTTATAAATCGGGCGCCCATCATTCATCTTAATAACTCTGACAATTTCGCCACATGTATTGACATGGTATTTTGTCATAATTCCATTGTAGTCAAAATTAATCACTTCACCTGATAATTTCAGGCATCCCTGCCCGGGAGCAAAATGGATTCTTTCCAGACGTATATATGCATGACGGTTAAGATCCAGAGATGCCCCTTCTTTATTGAGCCGCGATACAACTTTAACTCCCAGTTTATTTATATCTCCGATAAAATCGCAGACAAACTCTGTTTTTGAATGGTCGTAGATTTCCTGGGGAGTCCCCACCTGCTCAACCGTTCCATTATTAAATACTGCGATTTTATCGGAAAGCATCAGAGCCTCTTCCTGATCATGCGTTACATAAAGCGTTGTAATCCCCAGATTTTTCTGCAGTTTTTTAAGCTCACTTCGCAGACTGACTCTCAACTTAGCATCCAGATTGGACAGCGGTTCGTCCAGACAGAGAATCTTCGGTTCCAGTACGATCGCCCTCGCAAGAGCAACTCTCTGCTGCTGCCCCCCGGAAAGCTCAGATACATTTCTCACAAGCTGCTCATCTTTGATCGCTATCGTTTCTGCCGCTTCCCTTACCTTTTTATCTATTTCTGAGGCAGACATTTTCTTGACTTTCAGACCAAAGGCAAGGTTTTCATATACTGTCATGGTAGGAAAGAGAGCATAACTTTGGAACACCATTCCAATGCCTCTTTTTTCCACCGGTATCCGTATCAGATCTTTTCCGTCCAGTATAATCTGACCTGCCGCAGGCGTCAGGAAGCCGACTAAAGCCCGAAGCGCTGTAGTCTTCCCACACCCTGACGGGCCGAGGAATGTAAAAAATTCCCCATCGCCCACTGTCAGATTCAGATTTTTAAATGCAGTAAAGTCCCCATATTTAATTTCAACATTTTTAAATTCAATCATGAGAACAATTCTCCTTTCCTGCTTTACTGGACAAATTCAAGTTCCACCTTTTCCACCCATGCATCCAGATTCTCGGCGACAAATGCCCAATCGATGTCCTGCTGATGTACGCTTCCCACAAATTCTTTGATATCCTCAGAAGCCTGTTCAAATGCATTTTCATTGCATGGAACCGTTCCGAATTTATTCATCCACTCGGTCTGGAGCTCTGAGGAACCAAACCAGTTTGCAAACTCGATTGCTTTTTCTGTATTATTCCTGCCTTTTAAAATAGCAATCTGCTCTGTCACGTACGGTACGCCAACTTCCGGAGACATGATCTGGAACTCGGTATTTCTTTCCGCTTCATTCTGGAGCACACCACTTCCCCACATCTCACAGATCGGACGGCTGCCGTCTATAACCGCGCCCACATAGTCTTCTCCGTCAGCTTCCATATGGCCATTCTGGATCCATTGCTTAATCGTATCCCATCCCTCATCTGAAATTCCAAGCTCTCCATCCGGATCCGTATAGCGTACCAGGAAGCCTGCAAGCAGTGTCTTTCCTGTGCCTCCGCCAAATCCCAGAATCGTATACTTGTCTGTCCACTCGTCGCTCAAAAGGTCTGTATAATCCTTGGGAGGATTTTTCAAATCCTTATTCATAATATTTACAAGCGGCTGAATTACGATTGGGTAATAATATCCGTCCGGATCGCCCAGCGACATATCTACTTCGTCTTTCCACTCAGGCTCCCACTTTTCCATGGTATCCTCTGCTTTCAATTTTTCATACTCTACATTATTCAGGCCAAATACCAGATCAGCCTGCGCATTATTCTTCTCGGATACGATACGGTTTGCCAGATCCCCTGCGGCAATCTGGACAACTGTGATATTAAATCCAGCTTCAGACGCCCGCTCTTCCAGCCAGGCATCTCTTCCATCTGATCCGGAATTCGTATAGACAATAAGCTGGCTGTCCCCGCCTTTTCCAGAATTGTTATCACTGTTTCCGCTCCCGCACGCCGCCATAGATAATGTCACAGCTAAGCAAAGTCCAAGTGCTCCTAACCTTCTTGTTTTCATTTGATGATTCCTCCTTTGTTTTAAAGATTATATTTTTTGTCAATATAGTTTCTCAAGAGTGCAGGCCAGTCTGTCTGAATGATCTGAAATCCTGCATCCAGCAGTCTGCCCCAGTTTTCATCGAACCCATCAGCAATTGCATGGTTATCGTCCAGACCACCAGAAAGAACATCCCGGTCATTCAGTGTAATGGCATTCACCCAGGGGGCTATCCCCCGGCCTTTTAAGCTTTCAATGAAACCAGGCTCTGTAAATGGATTGTCCGGAGTTTCAAAGATCAACTCCGCCGCACACACATTGATATCATATTCCTTCACCTGCTCCCATTCATCCATAGTACGCACAATCGGCATATACATCAGCTCTGTCCCACTTTCGGCAAGCTGCTTTAAATATTCATCCCGCACTCCCGACTTTAGCAGAATCTGGTCATCCATTTCCATTGATTTCAGAAATGAAATTGTCCTCTCCCAGTAAAACCACGACCGGTCGATATTGATCAGACATTTTCCTTTAAATTTCGAAAGTACCTTATCCAACCGCTCTACCCGCTGACCGGATGTGTTTCGAATGGCATTCCGCACGTTGATCTCCTCAACCTCTTTAGATGTCATTTCCCGGATATCGCACTTTCTTCCGAATACCGCCTCCTCTTCTGTATTGTGGAATGCGAAAAAAACACCGTCCCTTGTCATAGACACATCGATCTCAATCATATCCGCGCCGTGAAGCAGGGCATTTTTATAAGACAGACTCGTGTTCCAGATGATATTACCCCCGCATGTTCCCCGGTGTGCCGCCACCAGAACCTTCTTTCTTGCAATCGCATCCACGATCGGCTTGTTGCTTGTATACATTACTTTGCTCCCTTCCCGATACAATCTGCTCTCTCGGATTTTTTCTTATCGTACCTTCATTTTTGGAACGTGTCAATTATTTTTTGGCTTTCAGTCCGGTTGAAATGTATTTTTGTCAATAATTAACCATTTTTAAGTTTATTTTTTATGCAAAATTACCTCTTATTATTAGCTTTTCATTTCTGTTCAAGCAATTTTATTGGTACGTTCCATCAATATTGGGATTATAATAATTCATTGTAAAAATCATCTGCTAATTTCTGTAAAATCACTATAAATCTCTCAGTACAAGTAAAAAAACCGGCGAGGGCAGCATCAAAAATGCTCTTTTCTGTCCCCGCCGGATCTTTCTATTTATTCTTTAATTATTAAACATCTGATCACAGAGCTTCTGCGCATCTTGAAGAGCCTCATCTATAGCCGCAATACCGGAAGCAGCCGAAATCACAGCCGATCCAAGGATATCTTCAAAAGCAAACTCATCAAATTTTTCATTTTTTTCTTTTCTGCCCCGCTTCCCCTTTCTGAACATCTGCTCAATATCCTGGATCCACGGATACAGTTCAAGAATTTCCGCATTGTTTACGATATTTCTATTACAGATAAATCCGCCGAGATAGGTCACCATATCCGCTATTTCATCCGAATAAAGCCAGTCAAGAAATTTCAGACAAATCGCCTCTTTCTCTGTGCTCTTCGTAATTCCGATACTTCCGCCTCCCAAAAGCGGTCTCCCTCCCGGAACCTCTGCATAAATGATCTTCCCCGCCACTTTCGAGCTTATATTATGCACGATATCAGATGCATAATTAGAAAACAGTATGTTCATAGCAACACTTCCCTCAGAAAAATCATTAGCGGACTCACGCCACCAAAAATAAGGCTCTTTTGCAGCATACGGAATTGATTTGAGATAGTCCGAAAAAGCCTCTTTCATCTCAGGGGTATTGACTACTACTCTTCCATGCACATCAGGGATCTGACCGCCTTTCTCATAAAATCTTGGCAGAAGATCGCAGGCTGCCGTATATGACCGGCCATAGGTGAGCGCTGTTCCATAACTGACAGAGGATTTCCGGTTATATCTCCGCGTGAAAAAGCCTGCGATCTCATTGTATTCCTCAAAGGTCTCTGGCACAGAAAGTTTCTTTCTCCTGCTTTCATAATACTCTCTTTTGATCAGTTCATCTTCAAACAAATCTTTACGGCAGAACAGCATCTGCACGCAGGCATCAAGAGGCAAAGCATACATGTCTCCATTTACTGAATAATATTCCTCCGGTATTCCGCTGAAGATCGAAGAACAAATCCTCTGTATCGTGCTGTTTTCCCAGCCCATTTTACGAAATATCTGCTCTCCCTCTCCCAGCATCCACGCCATATCAATACGAACCAGATCAAATGCGCTTTCTTCTCCCATCTTTCCGACCATTTTCCTCAGTTCATCATATGGAACCTCCACCACATTCACATCAATCCCCGCCTGTTCCCGGAAGAGAGGAAGAAGGCGTTTAATTGCCTCACTGGTGGAATTTTTTACAGTCAAAAATTTGAGGGATTCGTTTATTTTAGGCAGATAGGATTTCTGCTGAGGAAAGCGCCCTTCTTCAATGATTTCCCTGGGGACTCCACCCTCATTTTCAATGGGGTTTCCCCACATTCCCGCATCTTTCTTCAATATGAGCTCAGCAATATGCTTTCCCAAAAGTTTATAATCCATCTCGTACATATTGCCGTTTTCAAATCCAAACTCCCTGCTTACCACGGAATAGAGTTCCGGAAGCTCTGACTTGGCGTTAAAGCTGTGAGCCACCTTAATATTTTCCACATCTTCTCTCGACATCGTGATGACAGCATCAAATGGGTTGAGAGCATACAATACATCAAATGCACGGTTAAATTTCATTGAAGCCGGAGCCTCCAGCACTTCCAGATACGCCCCTTCATTTTCCAAAGTTTCCGACACACCTTTAATAAAACATTTATTACTTGTATATCGCCTGTTCTCACACAGCAGCGCAACACATTTGTTTCCGGCCCGGATACATTTCTCCGCAATCTCCCTTCCTGCTCGTTCATAGTCAAACGAAACAAACACAGAATTTTCCGGAAATCCTTTCACCTGGCGGTCTACCATGATGATCATTGTTCCCTCAGGAACAACTTCTTCATTTTTAAATGCAGAACTCACCAGCACGATTGCCGTCGGCCGCATGGAAAGCGCTTTCTTGAGAAGCCTGCCCTCCTTGTCAGGCATCCCTTCACTGCACAAGATCTCGATCGTATAATTCTTATCATGAAGTTTTTTCTCAATCCCGGCATACAGTTTACCATATAATTTCACATCAATCCCGGGAACAATGATACAGATATTCTCCGATTTCCCCCGCCTTAACTTGCTTGCCTGAGAGTTCATCTGATACCCCAGCGCCTTTGCCGCCTGTTCTACAAGGAGGATTTTCTCTGTGCTCACATTCCCTTTATGATTCAATACATTTGAAACTGTGCCGTGAGATACTCCTGCATATTTTGCAATATCCTTGATCGTAGCCATAGCTCACCCGCCTCCACGTGCCAAAAATTTCAGGTTCTTCACTCATAAATATTTAACTATAAATATACCACGCTTTTTGGCAGTGTACAATTTTATCTTGCCGTTATTCAGGAAAACCGAACATTAATCCCTTTGGTTGAGCCATTTTTCTGTCCTGAAATAAATGACCCGCACGAATTCATCCTCTTCCTCAGTTACATCCTCATACCCATACGCCGCCCGGCTGACAATTTCCACAGTCCGCTCTGCCTCCTCCCTGCTTATACATGGGAGAGTTTCTGCCAGCTTCTCCGGGAAATCCTCTTCCGTTCCATTATATCCGGGCATAAGCCCTCTGGCGCTCAGCAGCTTGAGGAGTCTCGAAAAAATCCTCCGGCAGTCCATACATTCTTCCTTTCTCCGTCTGCGCAGTTTCCTATAATCCAAAAACAAAGGAAGCAGAAGAAGGCTTTCCGCCAGAATGACCGAAACGATCAGGATCAGATCATGATATTTCTCCGGATCGATATCAAACGAAAACCTCTGCATCCCGCCGTTTTCCTCTTCAGCCCGATCTGTCCCGGCGCTTTCTTCGGCGCCCGCATCCATGTCCGAAACGCCCAGATCTAACTCCACTTCTGATAAGATTTGTTCCAGAGTCTCTGTATCCAGTCCAGGATAGAAAGTATTGTAACTCCCGTCAGACGCCGGTGTAACCTCCACCGGAATCCAGCCGTAATTTTCCAGGAAAATCTCCGTCCATGCATGTGCTGACTCATCTGTCATCCCCGCCTGCCATGTGCCATCCTCCTGCTGTATAAAATCCGAGGGCTGAAGCGCATATCCGGATACATAGCGCGCCGGATAGCCCAAAAGCCTGTACATCAACGTTGCTGCAGAAGCGAAATGCACACAGTATCCCTCGTGATTTTCAAAGAGAAAATATTCCACGATATCCTCATTCAGAGGAGCACGTCCCGGAGTAAGCGTATAAGACACACCGGCTCTGAACGTATCCAGTATAAAGAGCGTGGCATCGTCAAGAGAATCCACCTCTCCGCCACGGCAGAACTCCGTCAGCCTTGGCAGCAGATCTTCCGGGACGCCGGTATAAGCATCCTCTATCACCTGTATATAAGCACCCTCTATGTCCCTGTACCAGTCTCTTACCCTTGTGAACTCGTCCGGCACATTCTCCCAGTCGACATCCATCTCCTGCTCTTCATAATACTGGTATGCATATCCCGGCTCCTGTGCATTGCCGTAGTCGGGCCAGCCGCTGAAGTATGGCGTATACATTGTCTGATAAGATTCATCCGCATGTCTGATAAATACCTGCCTCGGTTCAGGGCTGCTTTCCGCTGACGCCTCATTCATCACAAAATACATGCTGGTAAACATGCCGCCGATCCAGGCTTCCCAGGATTCCCAATGGAGCCGGTCCGCAATTTCAAGAAAAACTTTTCCGTCCTCTGCAGCCTGCCACTCACCCCCGATATACTCTCCGCCTGTGAATCCTTTCAGGTACAAAGTCTCTTCCGGCTGCTCCATAAGTGTCACTTCCGCCTGCACCCGCCCGGTATGGTAATTATTCCCGGCGCTCACGCGCCCATTGGCAGTCGGGGTTTCTGCCCTTCCCGTGATCTGCTGCATGCTCCGTGAGACAAATCCCTCTCCGCTGTAGACAAGATCCGCCAACCCACTCCCCCAGAGAGTGGTAATAACCACAGAAACCCCTGCCAGCACACACAGGGTCACACCCATAAATATACTGCATCTTACCGGCAGGGATCTTTTCCTTTTTTCTGCCCCTCTCCTGTTCTCTGTCCGCCTTTCCGCTATATGTATGGTCCAGAACAGGATCTGAAAGGCCAGACCGAGAAGAACGGGAAGAAGTCCGATCTGAATCCCGAAAAACGGGGCTCCGGCCATCACGCCGGTAACCGCCGCGTACGGAAGCCAATGCTGCCTCCATATGCTCTCCAGGATAAAAAAGCAGACAGACAAGGCCGCTGCCGCAACAGAAAACGCAAAGGTCGCATCTGTTTCGCTCTGAACGCCCATATCTGTCAGGCTCTCCCAGACAGCTGAAAGCTGCCCCAAAAACAAATCATTCTGTACTGCCGCCGCTATACCGCAGACAGCCAGAAGCAGCACGCCTGCCGGTAATGCCCATTTCCTGCGCACAGTATATATTCCGTACATACCTCCGCAGACTAAGACAGCACAGGCAAAGACCGTGCCTTCAGAGAAAGAGATATAAGGAAGGCTCCTGAGTGCCAGCAGGATCCCACAGATTCCGGCTGACAAAGATAGCATTTCCAGTACAGCCTGTCTGTCCGCCTGCCTTCTCTCCCTGTTTTTACTGTATGTGAATACCTTCATTCTCTGTCTCCTGTCTTTGCCCTGAATTCCTATAACCTGAATGTTCTCTGAGCAGTCTCTTCCGCCAGTTTCTGTTTAGAAAACTGAAAAATCAGCCTTTCTCCTTCATACCACGCAAGATCTCCCGTAAGCAGCATCGCTCCCAACGGGATCCCGTCTTTTCCACAACCCTCTGTTTCCGCGTGATAGAGGGTAAAAAGCAGATCCCTGCACTGCGCCTCCTCTTTGATCTCCATTGTGGATATCCGCGGTTTTCCTCTCTCTTTCCAGAATACATGAACCACAGGCACTGTACGCAGCATGCCGGACAATAGCGCGCAGAGGAGCGTATAAAAGCCATCCGCGCCATCCGGATCGCTCATCTGCTCCCCGCAGGGGTCAAGGAAAAGCCTGACAGAGCCTTTTGCCTCTCTTTCATATTCTTTCACCCAGAGCCGCCCCGTACGGGCAGTCTGATTCCAATGGATATGGCGGACAGGATCCCCTTCCCGGTATTCCCGGATCTGACGGATCTCTCCATGATCACTCCCCTGAATGGAAGCATTCTGCTGATCCTGTTCCTCATTTTCCTCACAGACAGATGCTGTATCTATCTTCATATCCAGCCTGCCGGGGAACACCGCCACCTCCATTGTATCCTTCACCCTTCTGCTCCCGGAAAATAAAGAAAGATAATCAAACGCTTTCAGCGAAACCGCCTGAAACTTCATTAACCCGCAGTGTCCGGCGCTTTCTTCAAAAGCAGCGCTGTCCAAACCGCATTCGCAGCTTCCTCTTACTTTTCTGTTCTTTTCCTGCCCGGATCCCTCCTGTGAGATCTTTATTTTCATCACGAACCTGCTGACAGGCAGTCTGCCGCTGTTCTCTGTTCTCAGTCTCCACATGAAAGGTTTGTCTTTTTCCGCCCAGACCAGTTTGTTCTCAAAACAGGCTGTCAAATGGCTGCGCAAATACAAAGCCAGGATGAGCATGACTGCCATCAGAAGGAACTGGGTTAAAAACACCACCATCAAAGCCGGGCTCTCATACATTCCGGCAATGTAATAAATAATAAAAAGAAGGGCAAGAAAGGCAAATTTTTTCATCTGCGCTCCTCCCCCATTGGCGGTATCTCCACAGACTCCGCCACATCCTGTAATATTTTCTCCTTTGTCCGGCCTTCCATTCTTGCCACGCCCGATAGTGTGACACGGTGAGAGGCCACATAAGCGAACTGCCGATTCACATCATCAGGCGTAACATAATCCCTTCCGTTCATCCATGCCCATGCCTTAGCCATTTTCACCAGGGCGATGGTGGCTCTGGGGCTTGCGCCTCTTTCGATCGCCTCGTGTTTCCGTGTCGCGCGCACCAGCCTCAGAGCATAGTCATAGATCACATCCTTCATATATACCTGATAAATCTCTTTCTGTATCTCCAGCAGCATATCGCCGGTCAGCACCGGCTGTATCCGGCTGTATTTCTCATCCGGTCCGAGATCTTTTGCCATAGAAAGTTCGCTCTCATAATCCGGATATCCGATGCTCATACTGATCATAAAACGATCCATCTGCGCCTCCGGCAGGTACTGTGTCCCGGCAGCCCCTGCCGGATTCTGCGTTGCAATGACAAGAAACGGAGACGGGACTTCTCTTGTCACACCGTCTACAGTCACTCTTCGTTCCTCCATAACCTCAAGAAGAGCTGACTGGGTTTTCGGAGAAGTCCGGTTAATCTCATCCGCCAAAAGAAGGTTGCAGAAAACACTGCCCGGCTGATAGACAAACCTTTCTTCTTCCCGCCGGTAGACCGAAAAACCAGTCAGATCCGAAGGGAGTACATCAGGGGTAAACTGAATCCTTCGGTAATCCAGCTGCATTGCCCGCGAAAACGCCACTGCCAGTGTTGTCTTGCCCACACCAGGGATATCTTCCAGAAGGACATGCCCGTTTGCCAGAAAAGCAGTCATAATCTCCCTGATCTTTTCTTTCTTCCCTAAAATTACGTTTTCCACCTGCTCCAGTACCTGGAGAACTGAAGGATATAATCGATGCTTCATCTGTTTTACAGCCCCAATCCATTCACCCAATCCTGCACATCTGCTTCATCAGCGCCGGACCGAAATCTCATGCCTTCCTGCCAGTCACCGGTTCCTGCCAGATCTGCCAGCAGTTCTCCGCTTTCGCCGATTCCCGATGAAGATGACGTACAAAACGGGATTACTGTCTTACCTGTAAAGTCATTGTTTTCCACAAATGAGTCTACCGGCCATGCGGCAATGCCCCACCAGATCGGATAGCCGATAAAGACCGTATCATAGGAATCCCAGTTATCCACTGTCGTTGAAACAAGCTCCACATCCCTTAAGGTCTCGTCCGCATATTCCTGCGAAACACGGCTGTCATCATCTGTCCAGTCCAAATCCGCATCTGTGTACGGCTGCGCCGGCTCCAGCTCGAAGAGGTCACCTCCCGCAGTCGCTGCAAT
Organism: uncultured Mediterraneibacter sp.; assembly: GCA_944377705.1. Lineage (GTDB taxonomy): Bacteria > Bacillota > Clostridia > Lachnospirales > Lachnospiraceae > Mediterraneibacter. Next base: position 12,795 of record CALWFS010000037.1, read on the forward strand.
CGTATTTGCCGCCTCTTCCGTATTCCCTGTTGCCGAATAATAAACAACCAGAACGTTTCCGGAAGCCGCCGTGCCGGCCGCATCTCCCGCGCCGGTCTGCGCCTCGTCCTGAGCGGCATCTTCCTGGGTATCATTTTGCGCTGTATCCGCCTGCGAATTTCCTGTATCCGATCCGCATCCTGCAAGCAGGCTCACTGCCGCTGCTCCGACTAATATCATAGAAAGTAATTTTTTCGTCTTCATAGTAAACATTGCTCCTTTCAGATCCATTTGTTTCTTTGTTTTGTTCCATGTTCAGTATATCTGAAAAACACTCCCCTGAGAATTTTCCATTTGTTCGGCAGTATTAACCCTGAAGTAAATGCCTAATCCTTCTTTTTCCTGCCGGCTTTCATCAAAGGTCTGCTCAGATAATGCCCGGCAAACACAAAAAGTCCCATCGCCGCCATATAGTCCAGGATAAAGAAAGCGACCGGTTCTTCATAATCAAAGAACACAAAATGCACCTGCATCAGCATATAACTT
>CALWFS010000038.1 GCA_944377705.1 uncultured Mediterraneibacter sp.
TCAGCGGCTGATTCCGAATATATGGCTTCAAAAGTAAAGGACACCAACGGATGCTATGTTGTGCCTGCATTCACCGGGCTGGGGGCTCCCCACTGGGATCAGTACGCCCGGGGGACGATCGTGGGCATCACCCGCGGCGTAAATAAATACCACATCATCCGCGCCACGCTGGAATCCCTTGCCTATCAGGTAAATGATGTGCTTGCTGCCATGAAGGCAGATTCCGGGATCCGGCTTTCCGCCCTCAAGGCGGACGGAGGCGCCAGCGCCAACAACTTCCTCATGCAGGTTCAGGCTGATATCATAAACGCGCCTGTAAACCGCCCGGTCTGTGTGGAGACTACGGCAATGGGCGCTGCCTGCCTGGCAGGGCTTGCTGTGGGATACTGGAAAAATAAAGATGAGGTCGTCAGCAACTGGGCGATCGACCGGACATTTACCCCATCTATCACTGAGGAAGAACGCTCCCGCCGGATCAGAGGCTGGAATAAAGCTGTCCGGTATTCCTACGGATGGGCAAAAGAAAACTGAATCCGTCCATCCGCACAATCTTTCAGAGAACACAAATGAGCTCCCGCCGCTGCCTTTATATCAAGGCAGCAGCAGGAGCTCTGCTGTACTTTTCCCTATTTCAAAAAGCTTTCAATGATCACTGACTCAGCCTCCTCTTCGCTCAGCCCAAAGGTCTGGAGCTTCACAAGCTGTTCGTCATTGATCCTTCCGATGGCAGCCTCATGGATAATCTGCGCATCCACATGACGTGCATCGATCTCCGGGATGGAGCTGATCTCCGCCTGATCCATGATAATGGAGTCACACTGGACATGAGCATGACACCGGTTATTTCCGATCGCCTTTGGATGGAACACCTGCTTTGATGTCCCTTTCCCCACAGAACGGGAGACGATCCTTGCTGAACTGTTCTCACCGTTTAATTCCACGTCCATATTAGAGACCGCGGTCTGTCCCTCATCTGTCATCAGTTTCTCTGTGACAAAAAGCTTTGCATTGTCCGCAAGCTCAATATAATTCTCTCTCTCCGTAGAATCCACGCCGCGGATCTGTGTCGTCTCCAGAGTAAACACCGAATCCTCGCCCACATAGATCTTTGTCACAGGGTTTAAGACCTTCTGTCCGGTACCCTTCCCCTCTGCGTAATGATTCTCCACATATTTTACATTGCACCCCCTGCCTACATGAAAAGCATGGATGCCGTCGTGCCGTGTCTCGGAGCAGCCTTCTCCGTGGATCCCGCAGCCTGCGATAATCGTCACGTCCGCGCCGTCCTCAATATAGAAATCATTGTAAACGATATCCACACCCTCCTGAGACATGACAACAGGGATATGCACCTGTTCGTTCTTCGCCTCGCCGCTGATATGGATGTCGATTCCCGGCTTATCCTCTTTTTTTACGATATTGATATGGCGGCTGTCCCCGTGGCACACTGCCATACCGTTTAATCGCAGATTATATGCGCCTTCCTGCTTAAACCCATAGGAGTCGATCATCTTAAGCACATCCTGGGTAACCTTGTCCAGATCGATCTTCTTAGACTCCATAAAGCTCACCTCCCTTTTGCCTCCTGCATTCGCAGGAATCCAGCTCCGTTCCGAAGAGGTCCGGCATAATGTCCTCTGCATCGCCGATGGACTGTACCTTTCCGTCAGAGATAACCATAATGCGGTCTGCCATCTGGATAATCCTCTCCTGGTGGGAGATCAGGATCAGACTCTCCTTCTTCTCTTTGTGTATCTGCTCGAAACGCTTGATCAGCATGGAAAAGCTCCACAGGTCGATCCCAGCTTCCGGCTCGTCAAACACACAGAGGTCATGGCGCTTTGCCAGCACAGTTGCGATCTCGATCCTCTTCATCTCCCCGCCGGAAAGCGTTGCATCCGCTTCCCTGTCAATGTACTCCATAGCACAGAGCCCTACGCTGCTCAGAAGGGAGCAGCATGTTTTTTCATCCAGCGGTTTTCCCGCCGCCAGGGATAAAAGGCGGCGCACGGTCATCCCTTTAAAGCGCGGAGGCTGCTGAAAAGCAAAGCCCAGCCCTGCCCTTGCCCGTTCGTCAATAGTATAATCTGTGATGTCCTGTCCATTGAGGATGATTTTTCCCCCTGTTGCCTTATTAATTCCCATAAGGAGCTTTGCCAGAGTGGATTTCCCTCCCCCGTTGGGTCCTGTGATCACAAGCATTTCCCCATCGTTTACCGTAAAGCTGACATCAGACAGGATCTCTGACTGTCTGCCCTCCTCTACTACGTCATATGACAAATGTTCTACCTTAAGCATCCAGGATTTCACTTCCTTTTCTTTTGATCTTTGAGACATGGCAAACCGCGGTCTCTTCTCAAAGCTGTATTATTCGGAGAATCTTCGAAAAACCTCCTTGTACCTGCCGGCGTAAATACTTCCCCGCCGCCAGATGAATGTAAACTCGTGTGATACTCTGAAATCCTTCAGCGGAATCCGCACAAGCTCTCCGGTCTTCAGTTCCTCCCGGACTGCAGCTTCATATAAAAATGTAATACCGCACCCAGCTTTTGTCAACTCTTTGATCGTGTGCAGACTGCCCACTTCCATGACCCTGTTGAAATCCGCTGTACTCAGATTATGCGAGTCCATCCAGCGTTCCAGCACCTCTCTGGTTCCCGATCCCTCTTCCCGTATGAGGAGTCTTTCCTGAAAAAGATTCTCGATTTTATCCGGTTTCTTTTTAAATGGATAATTCGGACTGCAAACAGCAATATAATTTTCATCCGAGAATTTTCTGAAATCATATTCATTCTTTTTGAAGAAACCTTCCACCAGAGCAAAATCGATTTCCCCCTCATCCAGACGCTTCAGGAGTCCCTGAGTATTATCCACGATCATATGGATATCCGCATCGGGATATTTCCTGAGATATTTTTCCAGGATGTTGCCCATCAGCGCATCTCCCACTGTTCTGGTCGCCCCGAAACGGATCTCCTCCGCTTCCTCTGATTTCATCATCTCACTTTGCAGAGAAATCTCATCATGCATCATCGTCAGCGACGCGTTCCTCAGGATCTCGCCCGCTCCGGTCAGGCGCAGTTTCTTCCCCTCATACCGAAACAGCTTTGTATTGTAATGCTTCTCCAGAAAACGGATGTGCTGAGACACTGCCGGCTGGGTAATATTCAGTTTTTCCGATGCTCTTGTGAAATTCATGCACTGGCAGACCGCCAGAAATGTTTCCATCCTGAAATCAAGCATGTTCTTCTCCCCTTATCTCTGCGGCAGAGTACCAAAATGTGATAACGCTGCCCGCGCCACGCACAGTCAGTATGAAAAAACAATTGAAAACCATAAAACTTTGGGCGGAGCCCTCCTGCGAAACTCTCCGCCCATACCGCGACATTTGAGCTGCTGCCCACAGAACAGTCTCTGTTATCTTCCTGTCGTCTGTTTAGCTGCCATCTGCTCTGTCACTGTATCTATATCAATTACTCCCTGCACTCTACTATAACATATATTTATCATAAAATAAATATTAATAATTTTATTTTATGATTTTTTTATGATATCTTATCTTCAGTCCAGGAAATGGAAAATATAACAGATAATGGAGGAATCCCTATGAATTTCATCAAAAAGAACGGAGCGGGGCTCCTGCTCTGCCTTATTATTGCAATTCCGGCGTGGTTTCTCGGGCAGGCAGTGCCTGTGATCGGCGGACCGGTTTTTTCTATCCTGATTGGCATGGTCATTACGCTTTTCCTCACAAAAAAAGATCCCTTTACTCAAGGGATCAATTTTACATCGAAAAAAATACTTCAGGCTGCTGTCGTGTTCCTTGGATTCGGCATGAATCTGACCGAGATCCTGGCAAAGGGGAAGCAGTCTCTCCCCATCATCCTTTCCACGATCTCAACCTCTCTGATCATTGCGTTCTTCCTGTATAAAGCGCTCAAACTGAGAACAAACAATGCGATCCTGGTGGGGGTGGGTTCCTCGATCTGCGGCGGCAGCGCGATCGCAGCCACAGCCCCGGTTATCGAAGCTTCAGATGAAGAGGTTGCGCAGTCGATCTCTGTGATCTTCTTGTTCAACGTAATCGCGGCTCTTATCTTCCCCACTCTGGGCGCTGCGCTCGGCCTGAGCAATGAAGGTTTTGGCATGTTTGCGGGCACAGCTGTCAACGATACTTCCTCTGTAACCGCAGCAGCCACAGCATGGGACGGAATCCATGGCAGCAATCCGCTGGAAAGCGCCGCCATCGTAAAAATGACCCGGACACTGGCGATCATCCCTATCCCTCTCATCCTTGCGGTCTGGAGAGGAAGGAAAGAGAAGAACACAAAAGGATCCTCGTTCAGCCTGAAGCGCTCTTTTCCGTTCTTTGTCCTGTTTTTCATCCTGGCATCCGTAGTAACTACTGTTTTCCAGCTTCCGGCAGATATTACTGCTCCTCTGAAAGAGCTGAGTAAATTCCTGATCGTGATGGCAATGGCTGCTATTGGGCTGAATACCAATATCATCCAGCTCGTCAGGACCGGAGGGAAGCCAATCTTCACCGGGTTCTGCTGCTGGATCGGAATATCGGCAGTCAGTCTCGGGATGCAGCATTTGATGGGACTCTGGTAATTCAATCCAGATTTATTTTTCCAGCCACAGGAAATCCCATGACTGCAGCCCTGCTTTTTCTTTCACTTCTCTCTTTCCGTTCAGCAGATCTGTGTATTCCGTAACCTCGGGCATCCATATCTCTTTGTCCTGATCGCTGAAGTTGAATACTGCGTGAAGTTCTCTGCCTTCTGCCTTCCTTACGATCCAGAGAATCGATGTGTCGCTGTAATCCTTTGTGTACACCTCTGCGTCTGCGCCAAAGACTGCTTCTTCCCTGCGGACAGTCTCCAGCCTGGTGAGCGCATGGAAGATTTTACTCTGGACGCTCCCTTCCTTTTCTATATTTTCCATCAGATCCCAGCAGAATTTTCCTCTGTGGATATAGCGGGAGTCCGGTGCTTTATCCGGATCCTCTTTGTATGTGTAGTCATTGACCTGACCGATTTCATCTCCGCTGTACAGCATGGGGATACCGGACTGAGTAAACATGTACGCATGAAGCATAATATCTTTTATGACAGCCCGTTCCATATTTGTCTCATCATGCTCAAAGCCAGCGCTCTCGATCCCGCACATGGAAGCCGTAGTTGCGCAGAAACGTGCGTCCCCTGTCACCGGATCTTCATTATATAGTTCTCCCCTGCTGACACTGCCCTCTGTCTTTCCCTGAAAATAATCGTTCAGGTATTTCTTGTGCGGGACTTCTTTCATCCCCCACTCGCTTAGCGATGCATAATCCAGTCCCCAGCCGATATCATCATGGCATCTCAGATAGTTTAGAAAAGTATACTCTTTCGGAAGAGAGCAGACGATATCCATCTGCCTTCTCAAAAGCCGGACATCCTGAGTCGCCACAGTGTTCCATGTAGTTGCCATTGTAGTCACATTGTAAAGCATGTGGCATTCCGGCTTATCCACCGTACCGAAGTACGGCGCCACTTTCTCGGGCTCCATGACCACTTCTCCCAGAAGCACAATGCCCGGGCACACGATCTCGCCGATCATCCGCATCATCCGCACGATCGTATGTACCTGCTGCAAATTCCGGCAGTTTGTTCCCAGTTCTTTCCAGATATAAGGAACCGCGTCGATCCGGATGATGTCCATCCCCTGGTTTGCCAGATAGAGGAAGTTGTACATCATCTCATTAAACACTCTGGGATTGCGGTAATTTAAATCCCACTGATAGGGATAAAATGTCGTCATCACATAGTGTCCCAGCTCCGGCAGATATGTAAAATTCCCCGGCGCAGTAGTGGGAAATACCTGCGGCACTGTTTTCTCATATTCCTCTGGGATCGACGGATCTGCACAGAAAAAATAACGGCTCATATATTCTCCGTCTCCCTGACGCGCCCTCACCGCCCACTCATGATCTTCGGATGTATGGTTCATGACAAAATCCATACACAGACTGATTCCTTTTTCGTGGCACTTTTCCGCCAGCTCTGCCAGGTCATCCATTGTCCCCAGTTCAGGCTTTACCTTGCGGAAATCTGCCACTGCATACCCGCCGTCCGACCTGCCCTTGGGCGAATCCAGGAAGGGCATGAGATGGATATAATTCACATTACATTTCTCAAGGTACGGGAGCTTTTTCTGTACGCCCTTTATATTGCCTGCAAAATTGTCGATGTACATTATCATACCGACCATATCCCGGCCGCGGTACCATTTGCCTTCTTTTTCCCGCTTTGAATCAAGAGCCTTCAGACCTTCTTTTCTCGAATCATAATAACGCTTCATCTGATCGCATAATTCTGCAAACATATCAGAATTTCCATATAACTCCATATACAGCCAGCGCAGCTCATCGTGATGCCGGCGCAGTCTCTGCTCAAACACCCGGTCGTTCTCAGCCTTTTTCCCCTTTCCCGCTGTTTTGCCTGCTGCGCGCTGCTCTTCAGCCCCTGTATTCTTTTTACTGTTTCCCCTTCTTTTTGCCATCGGACCAAGCCCCCTAATCTTCCTGTACGAAATGCCACTGGTACGCCCTGTATTCGCCCAGCTCTACGGGAACCGGGATCCCGGCTTCCATAAGAGCGGTACTGTTGTACTTCCTGCCGCTCTCCATCTCTCGATACTCTGTATTTTCTCTGAGTCCTCGGATCTTAATATAAGACACATCCATATTTGCATGCTGCCTTATGGTCACTGCCTGAACAAGAGCTTCTTTTCCATCCTCGGATACAAATTCCCACGCTCCGGTATCTTCCGACTGCGGATTTGTCAGGCGGTAGTACAATCCCTGCTGGACGAGACGCGCATGTTTTTTGTACTCTTTGATCTGGCTGCGTATCTCATCCTTCTCCTCTTCACTCAGATTATTGAGGTTCAGCTCATACCCGAAAGTTCCTGCCATCGCTGTCACTGCCCTGGTCTTAAGCGATGTGACCCTGCCTGTCTGATGATTCGGTGATGCAGAGACATGCGATCCCACGGAAGAAACCGGATAGATAAATGATGTGCCATACTGGATCTCCAGCCGGTCTATGGGGTCTGTATTATCACTGCACCAGATCTGGGGCGAGTAATAGAGCATCCCGGCATCGAATCTTCCGCCGCCTCCGCTGCATCCTTCGATCAGGATATCCGGATAGCGCTGCACGATACGCTCCAGGAAATCATACAGACCGAGGACATAGTCATAAAGTACCCTGCCCTGTCCGTCTCCGGTCGCAGAATATACATCCGCGATGCTCCGATTCATATCCCATTTGATATACTCGACATTCCCCTGATCCAGGACTGCGCAGATCTTTTCATATATATAATCCACTACTTCTTTTCTGGAGAAGTCTAAGACCAGCTGATGTCTGGACCTGTTCGGCCGGCGGCCCGGTATCACAAACGCCCAGTCCGGATGCTTCCGGTAAAGATCGCTGTCTTCATTTACCATCTCCGGCTCGATCCAGATACCGAACTTCAGTCCCATATCATTAATCTTATGTGTAAGCTCGCTGAGTGTGCAGCCAAGTTTTTCCTCATTTACTGTCCAGTCACCAAGACCTCTGAACTCGCTGTCACGGTTTCCGAACCAGCCGTCATCCATGACGAACATTTCGATCCCCAGATCTGCCGCCTGTTCCGCCAGCTTCACCAGGTCAGCTCCCGTAAAATCAAAATAGAACGCTTCCCAGCTGTTCAGGAGGATAGGACGCACGCTTTCTTTGTATTTGCCTCTGCACAGGTGCCCGCGCATGCAGCGGTGGAGATTCTGAGAGAGCTTTCCGAGCCCTTCTGAAGAGTAGCTTAAGATCACTTCCGGAGACTGAAATTCTTCTCCCGCCTCAAGGGGATAGGCAAACTGTTCTTCACACAGCCCCATAAGAACCCTTGTCTGATAATACTGATCCATCCCCGCCTCGCTCTGGAAGCCGCCGCTGTAAACAAAGGACATGGCATAACACCCGCCCGCGGTCTCTGTCGTCTCCCGTTCTGCCAGGATTACTGCCGGATTATACTGATGGCTGGAGGTTCCCCGGAGGCTCCCGATCTTCGCCACTCCATGTCCCACGGGGAGCCGCTGATAATTACGCTCCATAGCGTGTCGTCCGTAAAAGGTAATAAAGTCGTACTCGCCTCCAACCATGTCTAAACATGCGGGAGCCAGCTTCTTGACTGACACATGCCCTTCGCTTCCATTTACGATCTTCACGCTGCGTGTGATCACATCGTACTTCGGAAGAACACCATAGAGCAGCACAGCCCTCACCTTGGATACTCTATCCTCCAGAACCACTTCCAGCGTCTGCGCTTCGTCAGTATCCGCATATACTGCCGGAAGTCCTTTGAGAGAATACTTTCCCTCTTTGATACTGTGGCTCACATACCGGAAATCACTGCTGTAAGTGCGGTCTGTATTCTTGATGATACAGGCAGGTGTCCTGTAATCTCCTGTGCCGAGCGACGGGAATTCCTGGGGAAGGGCATCCATGGAATACGTCTTATCCTTTCCCGCGTCATATGGGTTCCCGGAAAATCCTCTGTCATAAAATGTCAGCAGATAATCCATACAGCCGTCTGCCCGTTTTCCGTAATACAGATGCAGCAGGAATCCATACCTGTCCACCTGCATCTGGTAAGTCGTATTCTCCGTGTGCAGAGTAAGTGTCTTCTGTGTTTTATCATATAATATACTCATATTTAAGTCTCCTGATCCATTTTATTATAGATATGACAAGCGGGTGAATGTACTTCTTCGCACAAAACACCCGCTCCCGCAGGATGCGCGGACACGCATCAGAGTCTGTTTACTTCACAGCACCGTTTACAACTCCATTGATGATCTGTTTCTGGCAGATCACATAGAAGATGATGATCGGGATCAATGCCAGCAGATAGGACGCAAACGCCAGGTTATAGTTTGTACCGAACTGTGTCTGGAATGTCAGCTGTGCCAGAGGCAGGGTATTCTGCCCTTTTCCTGACATGATGATCAAAGGAGTCATAACGTCATTCCATACGGCGAGAGCTGTGATGACCGCGACAGTCGCGTGCATCGGCTTCATAATCGGGAAGATAATACTCCAGAATGTGCGCCATGTACTTGCCCCGTCTACCCTCGCTGCTTCTTCCAGCGCGATCGGGATATTAACGAGATACCCTGTATAGAGAAGTAAATTCATCGGCATATAGAATACCACATACAACAGGATAACACCAGCCCAATTGTCAAGGTGCATTTCAGCGGTCTGCTTTGCCAGAGGCATCATCAGGATCGCGAACGGAACAAACATCCCGCTTACGATAAACAGGTAAATCAGATTGTAAACCTTGCTGTGCGCCTTATTCCTGCCCACTGCATACCCCATCAGGGCATGGAGCAGGATACAGAGCACTACTGTCGTCACTGTCACAAGAAGACTGTTCCCAAGAGATCGCCAGAAATCTGTGAGTTCCATTGCCTGGACAAAGTTGCTGAAACTCCAGGATTCCGGAAGTGACAGGATACCGGAAATACTGTTCGTCATTTCAGAAGGCTGCTTAAACGCGATCACGATCGTCATATACAGCGGGAACGCCACCGTCAGAAGTCCGACAAACAGAAGGATCGTAACAGGCCAGTTTACTTTTGCTTTCATTTTCTCATACATTATAACTGCTCCTCCTTCTTACTTGATATGGACATCTGAGCCACAGAGATCGCTACAATCACGATGAAGAATACCACTGCGTTGGCACTCTGATAGCCGAAGCTTCCCCCTGACAGGCCATTATTGTAGATCAGATAGGAGATAGACTCCGTGCTCTGCTCCGGTCCGCCCTTTGTCATTGCCATGATCTGGTCAAATACCATCAGGAAGTTCTTTACACAGAGAACCATGTTGATCGTAAAGAACGGGATGATCAGCGGGAAGGTCAGGTATCTGAATTTCTTCCAGCCGGTCGCGCCGTCCAGATCGCCCGCCTCATAGACATCCTCAGGCACTGTCTGAAGTCCCGAGATATAGATGATCGTATTCATGGCGATAGACTGCCATGCGCACACGATCACAATAGCGATCCATGCGGTCTTGCTGCTTGAGAGCATGCTGGAGCTGAGCGCTTCGATCCCCAGCGCGCCGCCCAGTCCCGGAAGGATATATGTAAAGAAATACTGGAAGATATATCCTACCACCAGAGCTCCAAGCACGTTAGGAATAAAATACGCCGCGCGCAGGAATGTCTTTCCTTTAATCCTGCTGTTCAGCCCCAGGGCAAGGAGAAGACTGATCACATTCGTCACAATCGTTGCCACCACGGCAAGTTTGATAGTAAACCAGTAGGAGCCCCCGATCCTGGGATCTGTGAACAGATCGATATAATTGCGGAATCCCACAAAGTCATAAGTTCCAAATCCTTTAAAATTTGTAAAACTGTATATCACACCGCGGATCAGCGGTATGGTATTAAAGCAGACAAACAGTGCCAGGATCGGTATGGTGATCAGCATATACGTCCGCCTGCTGTCATTTGCATGTTTCATAATCTACCCGCTCCTTTCCTATTTGTCAGTCCCATGTTCTTCGTTATATTCCTGCACCTCGCGGATGATATCTCTGTTATATCTCTGCCAGTCTTTGTCAAATTTCGCGAGAAACGCATCCACATCCTTATTGATCAGGAATGTCTGGATCTGGGCATCCACTGCCATTTCCGACGGATAGTAGTGATCCTGATAATCTGTCATATTTCCGGACTCGATAAACGGAATCATGCCGTCCAGCATAGGCGCAAGATCAAAGTCTCCCTCTTTGCACGGAACCGCGTTCTGGTCGTCAATATAAGCCTGGACGTTTTCGTCCTCCAGCAGGAAATCCAGCACCTCATATGCCGCTTCCTTATTTTCGCATGCCGCGGTTACTGCAAACATCAGGTCAACGCCTGAGTTCAGAGTGTTCTTGGACGGATCGTCATTTCCCGGAGTCACGAAAGAATCAATGTTCATATCCGGGTTTACTGAGAGGATCTGAGGCACTGCGTAGCTCCCGATCGGATACATCGCTGACTCGCCGTTGGCAAATGCGGTACATGCGTCATTGTATCCGTAGGCAAAAGGATCCTCCGGTCCGTAGTTCACCAGTTCCAGACACTTTTCTGCTGTCTCCCGATACTCATCTGTAAATGTTGTCTCTCCCGCGTTCACCTGCTTACATGTATCAGCAGGGGCAAGATCCACTGCAAGGGAGTTCCATGGCGCCAGACAGGTCCATGTGTCACGAAATCCGAAATAAAACGGCAGGATTCCCTCTGACTGGATCTCCTCACATAAATCGATCAGTTCACTCCATGTTTCCGGGATCTCCCATCCGTACTCTTCAAACATATCCTTGTTGTACAGGATCCCCGCCGCGTTTGCTACATACGGCACTCCGTACGTTCCTGCTTTTGGCGTGATCTCAAGGGCCTCCAGAATGTCCACATAGGAATCCTTGATATCCGCCATTCCCGGATAATCGGAAACATCAGCAAGAATATCCGCATCCACATAATAAGAATAATTGATATCTCCTCCTATGCCGATAATATCCGGGTAGTCGTTCCTGACGAATCTCGTTCTCATGATCGTACTGGCGTCATTGGGAGAACTGATAGTCAGATGGATGTCATCATGAGATGCGTTAAACTCCTCCTCCACCTTGTCGAAATACGCTGCTGCCTCTGGTTTGTACTGGAGGATCTCGATCTCCGTTTTTCCTGAATTTTCATCCGCACCGCATCCCGGAAGGATGGCTGCCGTCAGCATAGCCGCTGCCAGAGTCATGCTGATCGCATTTTTTCTTTTCATTGTAGTCCCAGCTCCTTCCTTAAGCCTTAAACTTTTCTTTTCCTTATTATAACATCGCAAAATGCGTCCAAAAATATCCTGATTTCTTTTGTTTTATACCAATATTCAACTTATGTATTATTTATATAAAGTATAGTCGCATTATGGTATATTTTAAGCTATAATAGCTGTGACGACACCAATAAACACAGTGGGGATAATATATATGAGTGATTTCTTGTTTTCCGTATTTCCAAATGAAAACTTTGTGGATCTCGGGCTGTACCAGTTCGGGAAAGAGCAGTGCGAGCCTGCCCATTCTTTCGGACCTGTATCCAGAAACCATTATCTATTTCATTATGTCCTGTCCGGTACAGGACGCCTCATGGCAAATGATTCCAGGGGACAGACACAAGAGTACCAGATCAAAAGCGGACAGGGCTTTATGATCTTTCCCAGGCAGATCAACACCTACATCGCTGATCAGGATCTGCCGTGGGAATATACATGGATCGAATTTGACGGGCTCCGGGCAAAAGAGATCATTGAGCTTGCCGGGCTTACACCGGACAATCCGGTCTATCATGCCTCGTCAAAAGATCTGCGGGAACTCATGAAAGACGAGATGCTCTACATCGCAGAGCATGGGAACGAATCCCCATTCCATCTGATCGGGCATTTATTTCTTTTCATCGATTATCTTTCCCGGTCCTCTGTGACCATGCACTTGTCGTCCAGTGGAAAAGTCCGTGATTTCTATATCAAAGAAGCGCTGAATTATATTGAACAGAATTTTCAGAATGATATATCTGTAGAAGGGATCGCCCAGTTCTGCGGGCTGAACCGCACTTATTTCGGCAGGATCTTTAAGGGTGCCGTGGGCAAGTCTCCCCAGGAATTTCTGCTGAGCTATCGAATGACAAAAGCCGCAGAACTGCTGAAGCTGACCGAGCTCTCCATCGGCGACGTGGGAAACGCCGTGGGATACCCGAACCAGCTCCATTTTTCGCGGGCATTCAAAAATACATATGGGGTCTCGCCCCGGGAGTGGAGGAATCAAAACCGGATCTCTCCACAGGGATGAATCTATCTCCGTTTCATAAGCCGGTTTATTTCCTCTCTGTCCGGCATTGCTTTGATCGCCCCTTTTCGTGTAGTGACGATGGCTGCCGCCGCATTGGCGAAGGTAAGCATCTCTCCCAGTTCTTCTTCTGT
>CALWFS010000039.1 GCA_944377705.1 uncultured Mediterraneibacter sp.
CCAGATCGATACGGATACTTCCCGATGCCTTTTTCATGGCCTTTGTCTGAGCTGCGCCGCCCACACGGGATACAGAAAGTCCCACGTTTACCGCCGGTCTCATTCCGGATGCAAAAAGACCGCTCTCCAGGAAAATCTGTCCGTCTGTGATAGAGATCACGTTTGTTGGAATGTATGCCGACACATCGCCTGCCTGTGTCTCAATGATCGGCAGCGCAGTGATCGACCCTCCGCCCAGCGCGTCGCTTAAGCGGCTGGATCTCTCCAGCAGCCTTGAATGCAGATAGAATACGTCTCCCGGATATGCCTCACGTCCCGGAGAACGTCCCAGCAGCAGGGAAAGCGCGCGGTAAGCAACAGCGTGCTTGGATAAATCATCATATACGATCAGAACATCCTTTCCCTGATACATAAAATGCTCCGCCATGGCCGTTCCCGCATAAGGCGCGATATATTGAAGCGGCGCGCAGTCGCTTGCCGTGGATGAGACTACGATCGTGTAATCCAGTGCCCCATGCGTCTTCAGAGTATTTACCACCTTCGCCACGGTAGAGGCTTTCTGCCCGATGGCAACATAGATGCAGACTACATCCTTGCCCTTCTGGTTTAAGATCGTATCCATGGCAATGGAAGTCTTTCCGGTCTGCCTGTCTCCGATGATCAGCTCACGCTGTCCGCGGCCGATCGGAAACATTGCATCAATAGAAAGGATTCCCGTCTCCAGAGGAACACTGACTGATTTACGGTCAATGATCCCCGGCGCCTCTCTCTCGATAGGGCGATAGTCATCAGCCTTGATCTCTCCTCTTCCGTCGATCGCCTCTCCGAGAGCGTTGACCACGCGTCCGATATACGCGTCTCCTACCGGCACGCCGGCTCTCTTTCCTGTCCTGGACACCTTTGTGCCCTCGCGGATCCCGGTATCACTCCCAAAAAGAATACATCCAATCTCATCCTTCCGGATGTCCTGCACCATGCCCTTGAGCCCGTTCTCAAAAGTAACGATCTCGCCGTACATGACATGGTCGATTCCGTAGATCCTGGCGATCCCATCGCCCACTGCAATGACAGTCCCCACTTCACTGTCTCTGCTCATTTTATCAAAATTCTCTATCTCTTCTCTCAAGACAGAGATAATCTCATCTGAATTGATTGAACCCACCTTGTTCACCTCCAGGTTAATGTATTGCCGCAGCCCAGATCCTGCGCCAGCCTGTCCATACGGCCCTTCATGCTCCAGTCATACTCATCGCTTCCCACACGCAGGAGAAAGCCTCCGATCAGGGAATCATCCCGGCGGACCTGAAGCTTCGCCTCTTTTGCCCCGTATTTCCGGCAGATAAATGCCTCAATTCCCTTTTTCTGTTCCTCACCGGGCGGCGTGACACAGTACAGCGTGGCATTCAGGATCCCTGCCTGTTTTTCCCTGCACATGTCATACGCGGCAAATATTTCGCGGATCAGGCCCATCTTCTGATAGCGGCATACTGTCTTCATGAAAGTTCTCATTTCCTCCGGAAACACCTTGTCTGCCACACTGTACTTTGTTTTCAGAGGGATCGTCGGATTCATAAACAAATCCGTAAGCTGAGGGACTTCCCGCAGGATCTCTCTTGTCTTATGGACTGCCCCCTCCGGGATGTGCATCCCAAAGAGCACCTTTCCGTACGAAACTGCCGGCGAAGAGCAGCGCACTTCATTATCTGTCTTCATTTTTACTGTCCTCACCTGTCTCTCCTGCTGCCTCTTTCAGAAACTGATCATACAGACTGCTGTCCTTCTGCCCGTCTTCCTGTCCGCCCATGATCTTAGCGGCAGAAGCCACAGCCAGACCTGCGATCTGCGACTGGAGCTCTTTCATCGTTTTTTCCCGCTCCACGCGCACGGTTTCTTTTGCAGACTCAATAATGCTTCCTGCTTTATCCCCTGCCTCGCCGACGATCCTGTCATACTCTGCTTTCGCAGATCTGCGGGCATTGTCCACGATCCGCAGGGATTCCTGTTTCGCCCCGTTTAAGGCCTCCTCATATTCCTGCTTCATCCGGGCAGCCTGATCCTGCATGTCCTGTGCATTTTTGAAGCCCTCCTCGACCATCTGCTTCCTTTTCTCCATGATCTGCGTCACGGGACGGATAAGGAAATGTCTCAGCAAAAGATAAAGGACAACAAGGTTTATAATAGTATAGACAAGGTTCATGTTTATCTGAATCACCTTTTTGACCTGCCTTTCTTATGAACTTTCCCGGTGCCAGCCTCACCGGCTGCATTCCGGGATACTGTCCCACTCTTACTGAAGGAAGAAAATGATCATGATGCCGATGATGAAACCATAAATCGCGGTTGCCTCTGCCAGTGCGCATCCGAGGATCAGGTTTTTACTGATCTTTCCCTCTGCCTCAGGCTGTCTTGCGATCGCCTCTGTTGCCTTTCCTGTCGCAATACCGATTCCGACTCCTGCTCCGATACCTGTCAAAACTGCAATACCTGCTCCGATAGCTATAATTGTTCCCATTGTGTTAATCTCCTTTTTTATAAATGATCTTTTAATAACTGGTCCTTTAATTGATGTTTTGTCCCTTTTATATGTACAAAAAGAAGGGCCCTACTCCATTTCCTCCGTCATGAAGAGCGCTGTCAGGAATACGAATACATATGCCTGGAGCAGCCCGTCAAAGAGGTCAAAATAAAAACTTACCGGGATCGGCACGATCAGCGGCACAAAATATTTCAAAAGCTCCAGTACAACAAATCCCGCCAGCATATTGCCGAAAAGACGCATACAAAGCGACAGCGGCCTTATCACGACCTCCAGCGCCATGATCGGCGCAACCACGGGTACCGGCTGCCCGAAATGCTTTAGCCAGTGCTTTACCCCGTTTTTGCGGATACCTGAAAACTCGATCACAAACATACTCATGATCGCAAGCGCTGCAGTCACATTCAAATCTTTTGTAGGCGGCTTAAATCCAAACAAAGCGATCGTATTCGCCACGCCCAGATACAGCAGAACCGTGATCAGATAAGGGATATATCCCCGGTTCTCTTTGCCGATGACACCCTCAAAGAACTCCTGCGCCCAGCTTATCGCTGCTTCAAGTGCAAGCTGCACTTTTCCCGGGTTTTCTACTCTCAGGTTCCTTGTCAGGATAATTGACAGCGCCACAAGTACTGCCATGATGATCCAGGTGACAACGACTGACTCTGAAATTCCGCCCAGGACCGGAAGGGTGAAGACTGTCTCACAGTTCAGCTCTTCCATCAGTGTTTCTGTCAGATTTCCCGTATTACTCCCTCCTTTTTCTCCCTGTATTTTATTCGGGAATCGATTCATCCCAGCAGAACATTTCCTGCTCACACGGGATTTTTTTGTACAAAAAAAGGAGTTGTTCCTCGTTGAACCCCTTGAATCTTTTCCCTGCTTTTCCGGCAAAATTACTGTGCCCTCAAAAGCTGTAACAATATTACGCCCCGCCAAAATTTTTGTCAACATTCATCATCTCTCACTGACTTTTTTGTCCGACGCTCAATTTTTATTTCATTTTGCCCTTTTTCCGCCTCCACAGAGGTCGGTTTTTTATTCATTATTTATCGATTTTTTTCAGAAAATATGAACAAGCTGTGTTTTTTATGGTTTTTTCACAGCAAAACCAGGCAAAAAATATTTTATTTTTGTTGAATCAGTACATGTTAATGTCTATTTTTTAACAATCCTTAGTCAAAAGGAGGGAATCCCGTATAATCTGAAATGGTTTTGAGGTATAATGATTACACATCCGTGTAATCCGAAGCGATTCCATCGCTTCGCCCTGCTTGCGCAGGGATTATACCAGATCCACGGCTTAGCAAGTAAATGCCGCTTACGCGGCGCTTCCTCACCTGCGCTCGTGGTATAATGATTACACATCCGTGTAATCCGAAAGAGGTGTATTAGATGGATAAGAAGTCTTCATTGATAAAAACGTATTTCCCCTGTATCTCTGACAGGGTCTTTTTCCTGTGCGGCGTCCTTATGCTGTGCAGTGAGGTATGGAAGCAGTTTGTCCTGACATTTCCCCTGGGGCACGGGGCATACAACTGGTGGTATTTCCCATTTCAGCTGTGCAGCATCCCCATGTATGTGCTGCTCGCCTATCCGTGGACACGCCGGGAGGCCGCCCGCCGGATGCTCCTTGTCTTCCTGATGAGTTACTGCCTTCTGGGCGGTATCGCTGTATTTGCGGATACAAGCGGCCTTATGTATCCGCTTCCTGCCCTGACCGTACATTCCTGGACCTGGCACTTCCTTCTGATTCTCATCGGAATCAGCGCAGGCGTGACATACTTCCGGAGACTCCGAAGCGATGCAAAGAACATCCTCTTCTCCCGCACGCTGTCTCAGGCTCTGCCCCTGCGCCCCTTCTTCCATGCGACTTTTCTCTACCTGTTCTGCTGTCTGCTGGCAGAGGCATTTAATCTGACACTGGACAGATACGGTCTGATCAATATGTTCTACATCAATCCGGACCTTCAGATGCAGCAGGTCGTCTTCCGGGATCTGGTCCCGCTCATCGGCAATCTGCCCGCCATCCTTGTCTATATCTCAGCCACTGCTGTGGGGGCATTCTTATTCTTTCTTGTCTGGAATCTGATCTTCAGCATCATTCGGAGATAATTTTTGCTGAGCGGATGCATTCTCCCGCGCGATCCGCAGGAAATCTCTGTCTTCTGTCTTCCGACGCGGGATAAACCTCCACGCCACTTTTCCTTTCCCCCGGTTCTTCACAAAGAAAAATCCGATCACAGAGAACACCACTGCGCCGATGAAATTGACGATCAGATCCTGCATGGTGTCGATCAGACCGATATCCAGATAACCGCCAAGCCCCAGCTCCTGTCCGTTCACTGCTGTCTCAGTAATGTCTTTTATCACATAAGGCACATTGCGCCCCGCCGGATCGAGGGTGACGGAACGGATCGTGTGGACGACCGTATCCTTCTGCATGTCATATCCGATAAGCGTATCCATTCCAAACTCAAAAAATTCCCAGATAACGCCGATCGTCATAGAGAAACAGAAGGCAACGATCGCCATAAACAGCGGGGACAGGTTAAACACCGTTCTCTCGCTGCGGTTTAAAAGATCTACCATAGAAAATCCGATCGCCGCCGCCAGGAAGCCATTCAGCGTATGCAGAACAGTATCCCAGAACGGGAATACCAGATAAAACTCACTGATCTCTCCTAATATCTCGGCCGCAAAGATAAACATGAGGATAATGATCTCAAGCGTCGTCGGAAGCTCCACCTTAAATGTGACCTGAACCAGGCTGGGCATCACCAGGAGCAAGAGCGTCAGCGCGCAGAGGAAAACATTTTCATAATTTCTGTTCAAAAGCTGAAGCACCAGCATAGCGATCACAAGGATACGCAGTGTAAAATACACAATAAACGAGCTTCTGTGCTCACGCAGTTCCATGGAAAGGGCAGCTCCAAGCTCTTTCAGCCGCCCTTTTTTCTGTCCGTCTTTTCTTCGTCCGCCCATAGCCACACTCTCTTTCTGTTCTGTCACATCAGTCCGCATTGCTCGCCGCGATCTTCACCCGGCTCCACAGGTCACTGATGATCTTCTTCGTATCTTCATTATATACGAACACTTCGTCATTCTCATTGTCCGTCCGCGGAATATAGGCATTGATCCCTTCATAGTCGCCGCCTTCGCCGGAGAGCACCGCCATGACTTCCTCATTTGCAGAAGTATATCCCACATAGCTGGAATTGTCATATGCTCCGTCATAGTCGCTGGCAAAGTTGATAAACGCGTGTGCCAGATCCGGATTCTGTGCGTTCTTCGGGATCACCATAGCGTCTGACCACAGATTCGTCCCTGTCTCCGGCATATAGTATCCCATGTTTTCATTTTCCGCCATCACGTACGTAGCATCCCCGGAGTAGATCAGCCCCAGAGCTTTACGTCCCTGTGCCATATTGTCAATGATTTCGTCTGTCACAATCTCAGTGTCCATTGTTTCCACACACTGAACCAGCCACCCATAAGCCTCCTGAAGCTCATCCTCATTCTCTGTATTCATAGAGTATCCGAGCGCTTTCAGCGCCATCATAAAGGAATCCCTCTCTGAATCGTACAGATAGACATCGCCTTTGTACTTCTCATCCAGAAAGATATTAAACCCTTCCCTCTCCAGATCTTCGATATCTACCTTGGTCTTATCATAGACGATACCAACGGTCCCCCAGAAATACGGCACAGAATAATCATTATTCGGATCATAGGGCAGTCCCTTCACCGCATCTGACAGCTTATCCATACAGTCCAATTTGGATTTGTCAAGCTTCTGGAGATAGTCCTCTTCGATCAGCCTCTGGATCATATAATCGCTGGGAACAAGGATATCATAGGGCTCTCCGTTCGCCACTTTGATGTACATCTGCTCATTAGAGTCAAAATTCTCCATCACAACTTTCGCCCCTGTCTCTTCCTCAAAATCAGGGATAATATTCTCTCCGGTGTATTCTCCCCAGTTATAGATATGAAGAGTCTGCCCTTCAAAAGGTCTGTCCCCGGTCCCTTTTCCGCCCTGGTACACTGCCAGAACCACAATAATGACCGCAAGGCATCCCGCTGCCGCCGGGACAAAACGCTTTCTTTTCCCCAGCTCGGATCTGGCGCTCTTCTTTGCCGCGATCAGGGGAGCTATATTGACGATCAGCAAGACGATGGTGATGATCACGACTACAAGAGTGGACACCGCGTTAATGCTCGGATTGACCCTCTTGCTCATTGTATATACAACAATACTTAAATTCTTTACCCCCTGTCCTGTCACAAAGTAGGAGATGATGAAATCATCCACGGACATGGTAAACGCAATCAGCGCACCCGAAACGATCCCCGGCGTGATCTGCGGAACGATGACTTTCGTCAGCGCCTTCCACGGAGTCGCCCCCAGATCCATGGCCGCGTCCGCCAGATTCGGGTCCAGCGCCCGGATCTTCGGCATGACAGACAGGATGACATAAGGGATGCAGAACGCAATATGCGCCAGCAGCATGGTCACATAGCCTTTCTCCACCTGGAAGGTGATAAACAGCAGCATAAATCCGATCGCTGTCACGATCTCCGGATTCATCATGGGAAGATTATCCACCTGCTCCATGATATTGCGGATGATCTTCCTGGAACTGCTCAGCCCGATCGCAGCGATCGTACCCACAAATGTGGAGATCAATGTCGCCAGTATTGCCACGCTGAAGGTGGTATAAAGCGCTGTCATCATATCGCTTGATTCCAGCATATGCTCATACCAGCGAAGCGAGAACCCTGTAAAACTGGTCAGGGATTTGCTCTCATTAAATGAGAACACCACCATATAGATGATGGGAAGATAGAAAAACGCGATCATAAGGAACATCAATATTTTCCCAAAGGGACGTCTGCTCTTTTTCATGCTCTCGCCCCCTTTCCGCCCTGGTTGTGGATCTCAATCCTGCGCACTGCCATCATCAGGAGCATCATGATGACTGCGATGATCATGGAGATCGCGCTTCCGAAATTCCACTCGCCCACAGTGATGAACTGATTCTCGATCATATTTCCGATCAGGAAATACTGTCCTCCGCCCAAAAGCTTTGGGATAAAGAAGGAACTGACTGCTGGGAGGAACACCAGGGTGATTCCATTAATCACTCCCGGAAGGGACAGAGGGAGCGTCACTCTCCGGAAGGTCTGCACCGGATCAGCCCCCAGGTCTGCGCTTGCCTCCAGCAGAGAGTGATCCATCTTTGTCAGGGATGTGTGCACCTGAAGGATCATAAACGGCAGGAAATTATAAACCATGCCGAGCAGGACCGAGCCCTCTGTATACAGAAGCTCCATATCCCCCAGTCCGAAAAAGCCCAGGATCCGCTGAAGGATGCCTCCCTCGCTCAGAATCCCGATCCACGCGTATGTCCGCACAAGCATATTGATCCACATGGGGAGCGTGATGCACAGGATCAGGACATTCTGCGTTTTCTCACTGCACTTTGAGATAAAATAGGCCGCCGGATATCCCAGAATCAGGCAGATCAGCGTCGTCTTCACCGCAATGGCAATGGATCTCCACAGGATCAGAAGAAAGTCCGGATCCGTGAAAAATTTGATATAGTGATCCAGTGTAAAAGAAAATGAAATAATGCTGTTTCCCTGTTCCATGACAGAATACAGCGCGATGAGCACCATGGGAAGGACCAGCATCAGCGCCGCCCACACAATATACGGCAGCGCAAGCTTTGAAAACCGTTTCATCTAAAATACCTCCCTGGACATAACATGGATATCCTCGGGGAAGAACGTAAGCCCTACCTCCCGTCCTTCCTCGACATAGTCAGTGGTGTGTATCTTAAATTCCCGCCCCGTGGTAGAGAAAGTGATCCTGTACACGCCTTCTTTTACATCTTCCGGCTCGAAACCATAATCCACGCTCAGATCAATGCTCACATCCTCATCACTCAGCTTCCACCCCTGTGCTCCTGCCCATGTCTTCAGGTCCGTGTCCAGCGCCTGGGATTCTGTGATCTCGTCCACGGTTTTAAAGAAGTTAAACGCCATGACACCTTCATTCGCCTTTTCATTTTTGACAAATGGCTGGTCCACCACATGGATGGTCCGCTCCACGCTGGTACCGTTTGCCGTGGAGAATACGACCGGATATGCTCCCTCTTCTTTGGACAGATCATACTCTACTTTTGCGATGGAAATGAACTCATCGCTCTGGGGATCCCATGCCTGTGCATTGGAGAGGGCGATGATCTCCTTGTCGTTTAACTCCTCCACATCGTCAATATCCACAAAGAAGTCACTTGCGCTGATCTTCTCTTTTCCATCCTCGCTTGTCACATCCTGGTTGCGGATGACACGCATATTCACTGTCACGCTTGTCCCGGGAACAGTCTCCACCATGATCTCATAGTGCACGCCTTTAAAAAGGACGCTTAAGACCTCCCCTGTCATTTTTCCGTCTTTTACGTCAACGATATCAATATCCTCCGGCCGGATGACCACATCCACAGGCTCATTCTCCTTAAAGCCGAAATCCACACAGTTAAAGGTAATGTCATCAAAACGCACCTTATAGTCCTCCAGCATGACCGCGGGGATGATATTGCTCTCTCCGATGAAATTCGCGACATAGCGGTTCGCGGGTTCATTGTAGATATCCTGTGGAGTGCCTATCTGCTGAATCTCTCCGTTCTTCATAACAACGATCTTGTCAGACATGGTGAGCGCCTCTTCCTGATCATGGGTGACAAAGATAAAGGTAATGCCCACCTCCTGCTGGATCCGCTTCAGCTCGTACTGCATCTCCTTGCGCAGCTTCAGGTCCAGCGCTGCCAGAGGCTCGTCCAGAAGGAGCACCTTCGGCTCGTTGACCAGGGCCCGGGCAATCGCCACGCGCTGCTGCTGCCCTCCGGAGAGAAGGGTCGTATTCTTATCCTCATATCCTTCCAGACCGATGAGCTTGAGCATCTTCATTACCTTCTGGTCAATCACGTCCTTGCTCATCTTCTTGATCTTCAGTCCAAAGGCGATGTTCTCATACACGCTCAGATGAGGGAACAGCGCGTACTTCTGGAAAACAGTATTCAGTTCCCGCTCGTAAGGAGGTTTCTTACTGATCTCCTCTCCGTCAAAGATCACGCTTCCCTCGTCCGCATCCAGGAATCCTCCCAGAATGCGCAGAAGCGTAGTCTTTCCGCACCCGCTGGGACCGAGCAGAGTGACAAATTCATTTTCATAAATATCAAGGTTGACACCCTTTAAGACAATCTGACCGTCAAAGCTCTTCACAATATTCCGGAATTCTATCAGTTTCTTCTCTTCCATCCCGTACTCTCCTCCTTTTCCTCTTCGCAGCGCATATCCTGCACAGTATCAAGCTCCTTTGTGTAATAAAAACACAGGTACAAACGCATTTTATGCATCCGCCCTGTGTATTTCACAATGTAGGCTCTATCTGCTTTCCATACATAGAGCATGGTAGCACAGAACCACTTATAGTTCAAGAAAAAATCTGGATTTGTGTGTGGATGGGAGGCAGAAAAACGTCCGAAAACTGCGGATCGGATTTACTCAAGACGTATTCAGCGCGGAGGTATGGCTGGCATCGGTATTTTCGTACGCTTTACTCAATCCAAGGCTACCCGACAAATCCAGATTTACGCAGGTAATATCAGAAAATATTTCAAAGAACTTTTTAAGATTTTTTTAATTCCGCCCCACGCTCCTACGCCCTGTCTATAGATCTATATGGACCTGTTCCCAGCACATCAGATATTCTTTTTCACCGGAATCCTCATCAATACCTTGTCCCCCGATCCGGAATCCTTCTCTCTGGTAGAAATGTACCGCTCCCGTGTTCCGCGCATATACATTCAAAGTCAGTTTCCTCTTCTCCTTCTTCGCACGGTCCAGGAGCCCCTTTCCGATTCCCCGGCTCTGCGCCTCTCCCCAGACAAAAATTCCCGCAATATAATCCTCATCCAGTCCGATAAATCCCTGGATCTGATTTTTATCTTCATTTATATATACATACACTTCCGCCTGGGAGATCATTTCCTTTACCGCATCGTAATTTCCTTTCCAGTACTCCGCCGGGATAAAATCATGGGCTTTCAGATTCGTATCCAGCCAGATCTCCGCAACTCTGTCAATATCTGTTATCTGCATTTTTCTGATCATACTCAGACTTCCCTTTCAAACACTAAATCCATCTCTCTCAAATAACCGTCTCCCCGCTGTGCCGCCGGGAGAAATCCCACATACCGCCAGCCCGTAATATCGGTGCTGATACGTTCAAATTCATATTGATACATCTCTTCTTTCCTCCATATAATCCATGTTCCTATTCAATCCCTTTCATCTGGTCTCTGTCTATATCTGTTGTCTGCATTTTTCCGTTCATGCTCAGACTTCTTCACATCACCCATTGCTGTCACTTCAAAAGTACCTGGGCACGATTCATTCCAACACCCTGAAGCATTCCTTCTGCCGCACCCCTTTAATCCAGCCTCTCAATGTTCACCGTCGCGATCCCTGACTGTCCCGTCTCTCCGGTTACCAGATCTTGAGGCGCCGGAACGAGCATCATGAATCCGTCTTTTCCATACCGCTTCTCATATCCCCTCGCATAAGCTTCTGTATCATCATATTCCAGTTCAGTCCGCACTGCATGACTTCCATCATCAGAAACTCGAACTGCTTCTGATCATCATGAAGCGGCACGCCCCACTCTTCATCGTGGTAGCGGATCATTTTATCATTGCACATACACCAGGGACATCTGTTCAT
The DNA here is from genome assembly GCA_944377705.1 of uncultured Mediterraneibacter sp. Taxonomy (GTDB): domain Bacteria; phylum Bacillota; class Clostridia; order Lachnospirales; family Lachnospiraceae; genus Mediterraneibacter. Next base: position 11,327 of record CALWFS010000039.1, read on the forward strand.
TTTTGCAACCTCCTTTAGCGCTCAACCACGATCGTAAGCATGACCAGATCTTCGTCTCCGGTGTTGAGGATACTATGTTCGGATCCCTTCTTGCAGACATGACAGGTTCCCGCTGACAGGTTTTCCTCTTTTCCGTCACATACGGCTTTACCATTTCCGGAAATGATATAATTAATGTCATCGCTGGTCTCATGCCCGTGCATACCGATAGAGCCGCCCGCATGGATCCTGCACGGTATGATCTTTCCCGCATCGCTCATGTACATTCTGGCAGACATTTCGCCTGTGCCGCCGTTCATCCCCGGAACGGTTATTTCTTTTATTTCATTAAAATCAATCAGCATGTTAGATTCCTCCCTGGTTTTACTTTTCTTCCCCCGCCCGGCTGCTGTTATGCTGCCTGCTATATGCAATCACCACAAACAGGATCAAACTGCATACAATCGCTGCTGTACCGATCACCGGAACAGCTGTCACGGGATAGAACTTATATACATCCAGCACTACATCCAAAAGAGAAAATATAGGTACCATACCCGTTGATAAAGCGCATGCCATTTCTCTGCCAATGGGCACATTGTATCCCGGACGTTCTTTTGTGATGCTGCTGTATGAAAACAGTGACAGCACAGAAAGAAGCAGCATTGCCCACAGTATCCATTTCCCCGCTGAATTATTGGGCTTCACTTCCTGTCAAAATATTACCGCATACAGGCGTTTACAAATTTCATCGGGACACCCATACGCTCTGCGACCTGTTCCGGTATCATTCCGCTGTCCAGGAAACGCCGACAGACCACTTTCATATTTTCTCCCACCTCAATAATATGTTTATCCGGATCATAAAAGCGGACCACGCGCTGTCCCCAGGCATGTTCCATCACCGGATGGACATATTCAACTTCGCATGTTTTCAGTTTCTCTGCAAATCTGTCAAAATCGTCTTCTTCAAAGTAAAGCTCAAAACTGTTGCTTCCAAAAGAAATTGCATTTACACCAATGAAATCTCCGTAGGTTTCAACAGTCTGCAAAGCCAGTCCGCCGGTTAAAGTTTTGTTTGCCCCGAAATCCATGATCACATGGAGTTCCAGGACCTTTTTATAAAAATCGACCGTTCTGTCAATATCAGTTACGACCAGCATTGGATTTTTTAATTTCATCTCTTCTCCTCCATCCACGTGCCCGCGTTTTTGAACACATGCTCAAACTTAACCGCTTCCAATTTTTATCCTAATTATATCAGCCGTCTTCCCCATCTTCAACGCCCTTTCCCTTCAAAATGCACCTCTTGCTTAGACTTCAACACTTGCGAAGATTTCAGCACATGTGTTCTCTTGTCATTTTCTTCCTGCCATGGTATCATAGCTCCCACAGACAGCAGTCCTGACGCAGCGCTGCCGCCCTATCTGATTTAGCCCTTATTTATTTTATATCCCGGATGGCTCACATCCGGCACTCATCTGAATATCACCGTCCGGCTCGGACAGATATCCAATGAAAAAACTTAAAAATTCACAAAAAGAAAAAGCAGACTGCTGTACGATGTGATATTATAATGATATGGAGACAGTCCTGTGCCGCTGGAAACGGAGGTTCTATTGCAGGACA
>CALWFS010000040.1 GCA_944377705.1 uncultured Mediterraneibacter sp.
CCGGTTCAACCGTGCAGATCAGGAGGGAAAGCTCCTGTTCATGGATGATGATATGCGGACAGAGGCTCTGCCCTCTACCAATAATATAAAGAGTATTGTCACCATGGAGGATAAGATCGATCTGGAACGAAAGGGAAAACAGAGTGTGCAGGGATTTCTGTACGTGAGGATCATCTGTTTCGGAAATGGTTCCCTGAAATCCTTGCATGACCAGTCCTATGGCTTCTATCGAAGACAAATCCTTCTGATGACGAAGGACAGGCCTGCCGATCGGAAAGATGACCGTTATTTGGGCGATAAGCTGATCCGTGAGGCAGAAGGGATCGTTTTATGGTGTCTGGAAGGTCTGCAGAGGCTCGTAAAAAATGGATTTGAGTTCAGCATCAGCGACCGGGCGAAGCAGAATCTGGAGGAACTGATGGAGAATGAGAACAATATCATATCTTTCTTGAATTCATCAGGCTATGTCCGGAGAGAGAAGGAAACCTATTCCAGTTCCAAACAACTGTATATCGCTTATCGGAAATGGTGTGACGATAATCTGGAAAAGCCGAGGGCTGAGAATACGTTTAAAAAATATCTGAATGAGAATGCCCGGAGTCTGGGACTTACATATGATAAGAACCTGCCCGGGGAGAATGGGAAAACTGTAAGAGGATTCCGGGGAATCCATGTACTCATCAATACAAAACAGTACAGATATTTTTAGGCGGTTCAGGCGGGTAAAAATGAGTCTAATCTATTTATCTGAAATTTATTTTTCCAAAGAGTAAAAATAAACTGCCTAGACTGCCTGAAAGCTTGAAAAATAAAGGAAAACTGCAACTTTTAAACTGCCTTAAAGGTGCCTGAGAAGTGCCTGACGGCACAGAGGATTCCTCTCCTCGTTTGAAAGGAATGTGTGGAAGGAGGAAGTGACTGAACAATAGAAAGAAAAACGGCAAATGATGTATTGCAGTATGCGGTTGAAAACGGTATGATTGACTTAGCATATGTGCAAGAACAGATAGAAATGAATAAAAGGAAGGAATTGCTGGCGAAACACCCATATAGAATATGGGAAGGAAAAGATGGAAAATGGAGAACGTATCTTCCAGATAAAGAAAAAAATAGAAAACTGGTAAAAAGGAATACTGAGCAATCGATTGAAGATGTTGTCGCGGAATATTGGAAAGAGCAGCTTGAAAATCCAACGATAAGGGAAGTTTTTACCGAGTGGAATGACAGACGCTTAGAATTAAAAAAGATTTCTGACTCGACACACTTGCGGAATGAACAGATATTCAATCGTCACTTCTCAGAATTTGGGAAAAGAAAGATTAAATCTGTAGACCAGGAGGATATCGAAGAATTTCTGGAGGAACAAATACCTGAGTATAATCTGACCTCAAAAGCATTCTCAAATTTAAAGACAATCACAAGGGGGTTTTTGAAGCGCGCAAGAAAGAGAAAACTGATTGATTTTAATGTTGAAGAATTATTTCAGGAGATGGATGTATCAGATTCTGATTTCCACAAAGTGATCCATGAAGATTATGAAGAGGTATTTGATGAAGATGAAATGCCAAAAATCATGGAATATCTGATTGATCATCCAGATATGTCAAATATAGCAATCCTATTGATGTTTGTCACCGGAGCAAGGATTGGAGAGGTTGTTGCGTTAAAACATTCTGATTTTGACGGATGTACATTTAAAATTCGTAGGACAGAAACAAGATATAAAAAGGATGGCAAATATATATGTGAAGTAAAAAATTTCCCCAAATCTCATGCAGGAGTCAGAACAGCGATTATCCCTCATGAGTATGCATGGATAGCTGAGAAGATCCAACATATTAATCCGTTTGAGGAGTATATATTTGTAAAGGACGGGAAAAGAGTATCAACTCATTCTATTAGGATGAGACTGCGGAGAGTGTGCGACAAGCTAAAGATATTTCGAAAATCTCCACACAAGATCAGGAAGACATACGGAACGATTCTGCTTGATAATCATATAGATCAACAATTAATTATTGGACAGATGGGTCATACGAATATCTTGTGTACAGAGAATCATTATCATCGCAACAGAAAAGGGATTAAGAAGAAAAGTATTATAATTAGTTCAATACCGGAGTTTCAAAACAAAATGATTACCGGGTAATCAAAAGTAATCAAAGTGAAACATCAAAATCCTTGATTTTATGGAAAAAAATGGACTTTTGGGGCGGGTTCGATTCCCGTCATCTGCTTTAAATAATCCGGAGACACCACAATGTATGGCGTCTCCATTTTTTTGTCCTGTCAATTCTCCTGCTGACCAGAATTATATTGTGCCAGCAGTCGCTGTGCTTCCTTCCTCATCATTTCTACAATTTTTTCGGGACCCGTGATCCGGACATCACTTCCAAGACTGAATATCCAGCCCAGAAACTGAGGGCTTACAGCTACGGTGACGTATGCGGTAAATTTACCATTCCCTCCGGGAATAATATGTATATCATGCCCGAACCTGTCGATCAGTATCCCTGCCATATGATCCGCCGCCTGCAGAGAAATCCTGGTTTCCTCTCCTCCAAACATGCCGAAAAGCTGCCGGGAATACCCGGCGATATCCATGGAGGAAAGAGCATCCCGGCCTTTTCTCTTTTCACCTGTGACAGAGATTTTCATCATCTTGTCAACACGATAGTGCCGGGTCTGGCAGGAGGCTGAGTCATATCCGATCATATAGTAATTCTCATTATCCCAGATAAGACCCCATGGGCTGATGTCATACCAGGCGCCATTATGGCGCAGCACCATTTCTTTTTTTACATTCCACTGAAAATAGAGAAAACGAATCCGGGAGTCAGCGTTAATGGCAGTGTGGATCTTATCCACGTTGTAGAAGATGCTTTCATTCATTGTCTTTACACGTCCGGATATCAGAACCTGGCGGTGGAGCTGCCTTGCTTCGTGCCTGCTGACAAGGCTTTCCAGTTTTTTTATGAGAGTCCGTGATTTCCGTTCGGTAATAAAACGGGCAGACTGCACAGTATCTACCAGGAGCTTCAGCTCCGCAAGTTCAAACACTCTTTCACCGATATGATAGGTCCAGTCGTTTCCATTGTGTTCTGTAATGATATCCACGCCAAAGACCCGCAGCTCTTCCAGATCAGAGTAAAGTGTTTTCCGGTCAGCGCTGACGCCGTAAGAGTTCAGCCTGCTGATAAGCTCCTGCCGGCTCAATCCGTGGGCATCATCGGTTTCCTCCATAAATATTTTCAGAAGATATAAAAGCTTTAGTTTCTGATGTTTTCTGTCTGCCATAGCAGGATCCTGCCTTTCTGAATAAAATCACTGTTATTTCCACAGTTTCATATTACCAGAAATATGGATGGGTGAAAATACATGGTGGGAATTTTTTTGGACATCTATACGGGTAAAATAAAGTGCATAGGAATAAGACAGAGAAAAATCACAAAAAAGGAGACAGAGATGAAAGGATATTTGGTCAGTGAAGGTTATATGGGGTTTGTAGACGGAAGATACATGCTTTTCGCAAGCGAGGCGGATTATCTGGAATATGTGAATGCCTGACTGAGAATGGGATTTTGTGGAAAAATACCATGGGTGATACAGCATATTGACTGATCCAGCGCCTGTGATAGAATCATAGTAAGATAAAAACCAGAACAGGAGAGGAAAAATGCAGTACATAAAACATTATGAGTCTCCGCTGGGCGGAATCCTGCTGGCAGCGGATGAGATCGGATTGACAGGGCTGTGGTTTGAAGGACAGAAATATTATGCCGCCGGGATGCCTGGCACAGAGAATGAGGAGAGGGACCTGCCGGTATTTAGAGAGACACAGAGATGGCTTGATATTTATTTTTCTGGGCGGGAACCGGACTTTATGCCTGCCGTGCATTTGATTGGCACGGATTTTCAGGTCAGAGTATGGGAGCTGCTGAGCCAGATCCCGTATGGAAAGACGGTCACATACGGAGAGATCGCCCGGAGGCTGCCTGCCGGAGAAGGCGGGAGCGAGGCGGGCCGGACCGGGACAGGGCGGACTTCTGCCCGGGCTGTCGGCGGAGCCGTGGGGCATAATAAGATCAGCATCATCATCCCGTGCCATCGGGTCGTGGGGGCAGGCGGAAGCCTGACAGGATATGCCGGAGGCATCGAGCGGAAGAGAAAGCTGTTAGAACTGGAAAAGGCAGATTCAGAAACCCTTACCGGCTTTTTATTTCCATGGGAAAACTTACAATGAAGAGGTCTATAAAGCAAAAATATAAATGTTGTAAACATTGATGCATACGATCAGTCCCATTAACATGAGAAAAAGTTTGTCAACCGTTCTGCCGGATAGATGCTTGTTTACCGCGCGGCCACAGATGCCTCCGAAGATCCCTCCCGCGACCATAAGGATGAGTACAAATGGATCAAAATGAGGAACAGATCCGCTTACAATGGAGGAGAGAAGGCTGGCGCTCTGAGAAATAAAAATGATGTAAAGAGAATTCTCTGCTGCTGTTTTCGTATCCATTGAGAAGAAGTAGAATAACGCTGCAAGATTCATGGGCCCGCCGCCGATCCCCAGAAAGGAGGATAAAAGTCCGAGAACAATCCCTATAACGACACAAACAGCGGGGCGTGTTACATGGAGAGAGTGAAGTTTTTCTTTGCATACTGTACAGATCATGGTGCCTGCGGTAATGATCAGCAGGCAGACAGTCTGTATGGCTCCTACGTCGTCCATGTTACCGGACAGAGAAGAAACAGATGAAAAAAGCCATTTTCCGAGCAGACCGCCAGCGGCAGCTCCCAGAGCAAGCGGAAGACCGGTCTTGCGCTCAATATGCGAGTTCCCGCTTGTTTTGCTTTTTATCACAGAATAAGTACTCATAGAGAGCACTGTGCAGCCGGATAAGAAACTAATGACTGAAACGTCCATGAGGTGAAATGCGTCCAGAGCGGGTTTTATAATAACGCCTCCCCCTATTCCGCAGATCGCGCCCGCTGTGGAAGCTAAGAAACAAATGAGAAAAAAATAGATAAAATCATGATGCTGCCTCACTTTCCATTAGTTTTCTCCATTATAGAATGAGAGATTAACATAAAACAATTATTATGATATTATAATATATATAATAAAAATGTTATATTAAGGAGAGGGAGAATAAAAGATGACGATCAGACATCTGGAGATTTTTTCTGAGGTTTGCCGGAAAGGCAGTGTCACTAAAGCGGCAGAAGTTCTTAATATGGCACAGCCTGCAGTCAGCCGGGCAATCCGGGAGCTGGAAGCGTATTATGAGACACAACTGTTTGAACGGATGAACAGAAAAATATATGTTACAGAGACCGGAGAAGAACTGCGTATGTATGCGAACTTCATTCTCGGGCAATTAGAGGAAGCACGGACTGTGGTGCGGGACCGGGAAAATATGGTCAAGATACGTCTGGGGGTAAATGAATCGTGCGGGAGAAGTGTTCTTTCGGAATGGTTTGCCGGTTTTACTAAGAAGCACCCGGACATACCAATGAGTATCAATATTAATAACTCTAAGGTTATCGAAGAGATGCTCCTGTATAATGAACTGGATATCGGCATCATAGACCGGCCGGAGAATACACAGAGCTTTCACATGAAACCGCTTATGGAGGAACGGATGACCGCGGTCTGCGCACGGGATTTTGATGTTCCTGAGAGTGTCTCGCCGGAAGAACTTGAACGTGTCCCTATGCTGATGAGGGAACAGGGGAGCGGTCTGAGGACTCATGTGGAACAGTTATTTATGAGCAGCGGGGTAAGACCAGAGATCAAAATGGAGAGTATCAGTATGCAGAGCCTGATTGAGGCATGCCGCAATGGGCTGGGAGTCCTCTTTGCACCGAGGATCACGGTGAGTGCTCTTCTGGAATCAGGGCAGCTTCGGGAGCTTGAGGTAAGGACAAAAATGGAACGGAGAAAATATTATCTGGTTTACCACAAAAATAAATATCTTGCCAGGAGCATGAAAATTTTCAGAGATTATCTACTTGCACAGGACTGATAATTCCGTAGATTTTTCTGCTTTATTTCGTCAGAATTTTTCATTGAAAACCATGGAAAATCCTGTATAATAAAAAATTGTGTGAACATATAGTGTGGAACAATCATACAGGTGAGGATGTCTATTATGAGTACGAATAAGACAAGTGACATGACTGCCGGCAGCCCGGTAAAGCTGATCATCCGCTTTATGATTCCCATGTGTCTGGGGAATATATTTCAGCAGTTTTACAACATAGCGGATTCTATTGTGGCAGGGCAGTTCATTGGAGTTGACGCCCTGGCGGCGATCGGAAGTACAGGTTCCCTTATGTTCTTTGTGACTGGCTGGCTCAATGGACTGAGCAGCGGGTTTGCGATTCTCGTGTCACAGTGGTTCGGAGCGAAGCAGTATGACAGGATGCGTCATTATGTAGCAATGTCAGTCCTGCTTTCCGCTGTATTTGCGGCAGTGATGACAGCAGGGCTTTCCGCGGCAAATGTGCCTATCCTGCGGCTGATGAATTATTCGGAAGAGCTGCTGCCGGATGTGGCAAGCTATATGGGTATTATTTATGCCGGACTGATTGTTACAGCGGCATATAATGCACTGGCAGCTTTCCTCAGAGCGCTGGGCGATTCCAGGTCTCCGCTCTACTTCCTGATTATTTCTGCTGTGATCAATGTTGTGCTGGATATTGTATTCATCGTGAATTTCGGCATGGGAGTTGAGGGCTGCGCGTATGCGACGGTTATCGCCCAGGGTATCTCTGCGGTTATGTGTCTCATATATATCGCAAAGAAATATCCGATCCTTCACCTGAAGAGAGAGGACTTTCGAGTATCTTTCCAAAGTCTCGGAAGACTGCTTTCCCTGGGGATTCCCATGGGGCTTCAGTTTTCCATTACTGCCATAGGGACCATTATCGTGCAGGGTGCGGTGAATGTATACGGGGAAGTCTACATGGCGGGATTTTCTGCGGCAGGCAAGCTTCAGAATATCATCAGTACGGTATTCGTGGCGTTTGGGGCGACCATCGCGACCTATGTGGGGCAGAACCGAGGCGCCGGTAAGGCGGATCGTGTCAGGGAAGGCGTAAAATGCACGCAGATAATGATCCTGGTCTGGAGTATCGTCACTATGGCAGTGGTGTATTTCGGAGGCAGATATATGACATGGCTTTTTATCAGCCCCTCAGAGACCGCAGTGGCGGATGCGGCAGTCATGTATTTCCGCGCTGTGTTCTGGTGCTATCCGTTCCTCGGCAGTATCTATCTGTACCGGAATGCCCTGCAGGGAATGGGATACGGACTGGTGCCTATGCTGGGAGGAGTCTTCGAACTTGCGGCGAGGGCAGGGATCGTCATGTTTGTCGCAGGGCGGGCAAGTTTTACAGGAGTGTGCCTGGCGGATCCGGCTGCCTGGCTGGCAGCGCTTATCCCGCTGATCCCATACTATATCTATACAATGCGGAAATGGCTGAAAAACCAGGAGCAGCCGGCGTAACAGAAAGACCAGGCTCTACATCAGAGCCTGGTCTTTGAGTACATCGGTAACCTTTTTTACAGGTACGATATCAAGTTTTTCTTTTACTTCTTCGGAAACATCATCCAGATCCTCTATATTGTCAAAAGGAATATATACTTTTTTGATCCCTGATCTCTGGGCTGCCATCAGCTTTTCCGGGAGTCCTCCGATCGGCATTACGCCGCCTCTTAAGGAAACCTCGCCGGTCATGGCGCAGTCGGTGGCTGCCGTTTTCCCTGTAATGAGCGAGGCAAGTGCAGTTGTCAGAGTGATGCCTGCGGACGGACCGTCCTTTGGCACAGCTCCTGCCGGAACATGGACATGCAGGTCGTGATCCTCAAGTACACGGCTCTCCTGCGGATAGAGGGAGCGCACTAAAGTGAGAGCAATCTGAACGGATTCCTTCATCACATCCCCCAGCTGACCGGTTATGAGCAGTTTGCCCTTGCCTTTTGTGAGCTTGGTCTCTATAAAGAGGATTGCGCCGCCTGTACGGGTCCAGGCCAGACCGGTCACTACGCCGGGCGTTCCGGAGGACAGCCTGCGTTCTGTGCGGATCTGTTTTCTTCCCAGGTAATCCGAAAGATTGCCCTTTGTGACGGAGATACGTGTGCCGGACTTCTCTGCATCGGAGGAAGTGCTTTTGACCAGTTCTACCGCAGCAGTACGGCACAGTGTCTCAATGGATTTCTTCAGATCGCGGACACCGGCTTCCATAGTGTACTCATCGATAATCTGACGCAGCGCGCTGTCAGTGATCTTGAGCATATTCTTTTGAATACCCATTGTTTCCATTGCCCTTGGGATCAGATGCTTTTTGGCAATGTGGTATTTTTCTACGGCTGTATATCCCGGGAATGAGATAACCTCCATACGGTTCAATAATGGTTCCGGGATCGTGTCTGTTGTGTTTGCCGTGCATACGAAAAGGACGTTTGACAGGTCATAGGGCACATTCATATAGTGATCTGTAAATGTGCTGTTCTGTTCCGGGTCAAGCACCTCCAGAAGCGCGCTCGCAGGATCACCGCCGTAATCCTTTGCCAGTTTGTCAATTTCATCCAGGACCATGACAGGATTGGATGAACCGCTTCGCTTCATTGCTTCCATGATCCGTCCGGGCATTGCGCCGATGTAGGTCCTGCGATGCCCTCGGATTTCTGCTTCATCACGGATACCCCCAAGGCTGATGCGGACATATTCCCGCCCAAGCGCGCGGGCAATGCTTTGCCCGATGCTTGTCTTTCCTGTGCCGGGAGCCCCGACGAAGAGCAGGATAGAGCCATACTGTTTTTTATTCAGAGCCATGACCGCCAGCTGCTGGATGATACGTTCTTTTACCTTCTTTAATCCATAATGATCCTCATCCAGGATTTTTTCCGCACGTTCCAGGTTAATGGGAACAAATTGCGGCGCCTTCCATGACAGACTTGTGACAAAGTCAAGGTAATCATACAGAAGGCCGTATTCGTGGCTTTCCTTCCCTTCCTGACGCATACGGTTCAGCACCTTTTCTGCTTCCCTGCGCGCCTCTTTGTTCATTCCGGATTCAGCGATCTTTTTCTCAAATTTCCTTACATCTGAAATATTCTCCGGATGCATATCGTCAAGCTCTTTCTGAAGATAGTCGATCTGCTTCTTCAGGGCCGCCTCGCGGTAGAGTTGTTCCTGACCGTCTTTCTGCGCTTCCTGGGCTTCGGCAGAGACTTTTGCTACCTCCATAAACTCGTTGACTGCCTTTTCGATGAGATCGTATCTGGATTTCACGGAATCCTCGGAAAGAATGGCATATTTCTCATCTACGCTTAAGTTCAGATATTCGGATAACGAGGATATCAGGTCATAGATATTTTTGCGCTGAAGGATAAATCCTCTTGCCCAGATCCCCCATTGGTAATTCTGGACGAATCTGAGAAGGGAGGTCCTGACAACGGCGAATGTTTTCTGCTGTTCTTTTTCGGAAAAATCCTCTATTGAAGGACGGACCGCAAATGCAGCCCGCACTTCATTGTTTTCAATGACCGGACTGATAATCTCTACTCTGTCGATGGTACGAATCTGGATCACATCCTCTTCGTTCACTGATTCCACTCTGGCTGAGAGCCCGATGGGGTAGAAATCTTCAGCCCGGAGACTGCTTTCTTCGGTTTCATTTCTGAGCAGTGTAAAAAGCAGCTGTGTCCCGGGTCTTAATTCATCTGCCCGGCTGGCAAAAAAATCCTTTTTAAAATAGTATGTTACATCAGGTAACAACAATATATTATAAACAGGCTGTATAAACATATAAAACCCTCCTTTTCTTTTGTCAGCACTCTTCCGATGAGAGTGCTAAGCATTTATTATAGAAAAATTAGCACAGAAAATCAGGAATGTCAATAGGCAGTACCTTCCAGCATGAACCTTCATAAAATATTCACAGACTGCTTCTATATGTATATAAGTGCATGCTTGACATCGTGAAAAATAGTTGTTATATTACAAATAGAACAAAGTGGATTTTTATGTCCGGATATGGGCTGTTCTAAAGCATAGATGACAGATCGGAAGAAACTGTCAGTGAAAGAGTTGCAGATGCAGGAGGGTGAGTGCAATGGCAGAAAAGAGAGATTATTATGATGTGCTGGGCGTCAGCAGAAATGCGGACGAGGCTCAGATAAAGAAGGCATACCGCAGGCTCGCAAAGAAATATCATCCTGATACAAATGCGGGAGACGCGGATGCAGAGCGGAAATTTAAAGAAGTCACGGAAGCTTATGATGTATTGAGTGACAAAGAAAAGAGAAAAATGTATGACCAGTTCGGACATGCGGCGTTTGACCAGAGCGGCGCGGGAGGACCGTGGAATGGAGACGAAGGATTTTGGAACAGCGCCGGAGGAGCCGGAAACGGATTCTGGAAGACCTATGGCGGACCGCAGGGCGGCTATCAGGAATATCATTTTGAGGGTGGCAATATGGACGATATGTTCCGGGATATTTTCGGTGATATCTTCCATCACGAGGAGTCCGGCGGCTTCGGAGGAGGCAGTTTCCGTCAGAAAGGTCAGGATGTGCGCGCTCAGGTGGAGATCAGTTTTGATGAGGCGGCGTTCGGATGTGACAAGGTGATCCGCCTTCAGGATCCATCGGCAGCAGGAGGAGCAGTGCAGTCTCTTCAGGTACGCATCCCTGCGGGCATTGATACCGGGAAGACAGTACGTCTGAAGGGCAGAGGAATGCCCGGCGTAAACGGTGGACAAAACGGAGACCTTCTGCTGGGCGTAACTGTCCGTGAAAAGGAAGGTTACGAGAGAAAAGGCATGGACGTCTATACAACGGTACAGATTCCATTTACAACAGCAGTGTTCGGCGGCGAAGCAGTTGTCAGCACATTGTATGGGAATGTTCTGTGTAAGATAAGAAGGGGGATGCAGTCAGGGACAAAGATCCGGCTCAAGGGCAAAGGGATCGTGTCCATGAAAAATCCTTCCGTGTACGGCGACCAGTATGTCACAGTACAGATTCAGGTGCCGCGCCACTTAAGTCCTGAGGCAGAACAAAAGCTCAGAGAGTTCCAGGCAGCATGCGCAGGACGCGCACAGACCGCATGATCCAAGATATGCGGAATGAGTTGCGTTTAAAACATGGATTTGTTATGATAGGGATGTTACAGCAGACACAGCCTCCGGCGGTACTGCCGGAGGCGCTTTTTGTTTTACGGGAAGCCGCGGAGCTGTGTTTTAGGACAGGGCTCCGAAAATATGCGTAATAACTGGTGGACAGAAAGGATAAGATTATGAAAATTGGAATCGGGAATGATCATTCTGCGTTAGAGATGAAGAAAGAGATCATCGCATTTTTAGAAGAAAAAGGACATGAAGTCGTGGATTACGGCACGAACTCAGCGGAGAGCTGCGACTATCCGGTTTACGGTGAGATCGTGGCGCGCGCGGTAGCGGCCGGCGAGGTGGAGCAGGGAATTCTGATCTGCGGGACAGGTCTCGGGATCTCTCTGGCAGCAAATAAAGTAAAGGGCATCCGGGCGGCTGTGTGCAGCGAGCCGTTCACGGCAAAAATGGCCCGCGCCCACAATAATTGCAGCATCCTTGCTTTTGGGGCCAGAGTGGTGGGCCCTGAGCTGGCGAAGATGATTGTGGAGACGTGGCTGAACACAGAGTTCGAGGGGGGACGCCATCAGAGGAGAGTAGACCTGATCATGGAAATCGAAAATAAGGAGCAGTGATGCACGCTTATTATCTTACCCAGTGGATTTTGTTTTTCTTTATTTACAGTTTTATCGGCTGGGTTTGGGAGAGCTGCTATGTCTCAGTGAGAAAGCACAGATGGGTAAACCGGGGCTTTATGCACGGACCTATGCTGCCCCTGTACGGATCCGGGGCGCTGGTGGTCCTGGTAAGTACTATCGGTGTTCGGGAAAATACAGCGCTTGTATTTCTTCTGGGAATGCTGGCGGCTTCCGTGCTGGAATATTTTACCGGGGCGGCGATGGAACGGCTTTTTCATGTCAGGTATTGGGATTACAGTAACCAGAAGCTGAATCTTCACGGTTACATCTGTGTATCCTCTTCGCTGTGCTGGGGATGTTTTTCCGTCCTGCTTGTGCGGGTGGTCCATGTGCCTATCGAGACGACGGTGCTGAAGATCCCGCTTACTGTGGCTGAGACCATAGCCTTTGTGCTGTCAGTGGCAGCGGCAGTGGATCTCACACAGTCGTTCAACGAGGCAATGGATCTAAAGAGAATTCTCGTGCAGTTAGAGGAGAGCAGAGAACAGATACGGAAGATCCAGGAGAAGCTCAAAGCTGCCGCGGCAGATGCAAAGCAGGATTATCTGCGGCATTCCGAAGAACGAAGCCGGAAAAAGCTGTCCCGCAAGGCGGCATATCTTGAACGTATTGATATGAGACGCCGGGAAAGGCGCAGACAGCTTGAGGAATTATCTCAGAGAGCAGAGCAGCTTCTGAAGGAGGAACTTCCCTCCAGAGTCGGAGACCTTATCGGGGAGGAACGCAGGGAAGAGGTTTCTGCCCTCCTGCAGAATATCCGCCGGGAGATCGGGAAAATGGGAGAGCGCACAGACCGCAGCTATCTGCATGCGGCGAGGCATCTCTGGAGAAATCCGACTGCCGTATCCGAGCGGTTCAGGGATGCTCTGGATGAACTGAGGAAATATATGGAATACGAGGAAAAGAAATAAAACGGATAAGCGGATGCCCTTTTTCGGTGGTACAGCTTAGGGGGCATCCTGACAGAAAGGAAAGATACAGATGACAAAGAAACAGCGTGCATTAGAAGTGATCGAACGCCTGAAGAAAGAGTA
>CALWFS010000041.1 GCA_944377705.1 uncultured Mediterraneibacter sp.
GGTTCCGGTTCCGTAATCTGGGAAACACATAAAAGGAATGGAATATGGCTAAAGACAATTTCAAAGCGGACGATTCGCTTACGCTCAGGCATCCGCTTTGAAATTAACGCCACATCCCATTCCTTTAAGTCTTTCCGGCAGATTACTCCAAGTCACCGGAGCCATATCCCCGCCCGCCGCGAATCCGTCTTAAAATAACCTGCGGTTTTCGGACGTTTTTCCGCCTCCCGTCCACACACACAAATCCAGATTTTCTGTATAAAAATCCCTTTTTTCCGGATACTATTTTTAACGGATAATCGAGGAGGTATGTACAGATGGAAGACAGAGAGTCTCAGGTGGATTCACAGAAGGAGAGAAATGAGGAGAATTCGGAGATAAAGGAGATGGGGACGCTGGATCTGGGAAACGGGCACTCCAAGCATGGGATACAGCTTCTGACGATCATCGGAGAGATCGAAGGACATGAGGCGGTATCGGGAAATACAAAGGCCACCAAGTATGAGCATCTTCTGCCCAGACTGGCTGAGGCGGAGGAAGATGAACGGACAGAAGGCGTGCTCATCCTCCTGAACACTCTGGGCGGAGATGTGGAGGCAGGGCTGGCAATCGCCGAGATGATAGCATCACTGAGCAAACCTACGGTTTCCCTTGTGCTGGGAGGCAGCCATTCGATCGGAGGTCCTCTGGCCGTGTCAGCGGACTATTCTTTTATCGTGCCCACAGGTACAATGATTGTACATCCGGTGCGATCTACCGGAATGTTCATCGGGGTGATCCAGAGCTATCGAAATATGGAGAAGACCCAGGATAGGATCGCGCGGTTTATCTCATCACATTCCCGGATATCCCAGGAGAGGCTGCTGGAGCTTATGCTGGACTCTACCCAGCTTGTAAAAGATGTGGGGACAATGCTGGAAGGCGAGGAAGCGGTGAGAGAAGGAATGATTGATGAAGTGGGCGGAATCAGCCAGGCATTTGCCAAACTGCACGAGCTGATCGAGGAGAGAAGTAACAGTTCAGCCGCGCCATTTGGAAAACCGCACTGACGTGCTAATTACGGCTGCCGCCGCTGTTTTCCTCATTAACGGGCGCTCAGCTCATCAGGCTGCCCGGCCGAAAAAGCATGCGAGCATGCTTTTCTCGCCCGCACAGCCTGATGGCTGAACTGTTACGAGAAAAAAATAATGACATGATTTTCAAATGATGCTATACTAGTCATAGTATGTTTAATTGCCAAGGGGGAATTATATGGCTGCCAGAAAGACAAAACGTAAGAAAAACACAAAGAGCAGACCAAAGAAAGATCAGCAGAATACAGAGATCCGCGGGGAGATTATCATACTTGCCATGCTGGCAGTGTGCATCCTTCTTGTGCTGAGTAATTTCGGACTGGGGGGAACCGCAGGGGAGGCGGTCTCATCGGTGTTGTTCGGGATTTTTGGTTTTATGGCGTATTTACTTCCATTCGCTTTGTTTGGGCTCACTGCGTTCCTGATATCGAACAGAGGAAATGCACATGCCTATATAAAGATCGCGGCGGGGGTCGTATTGTTTTTCCTGATTGCTGCGATTCTGGAGTTGATTGTTCATTCATATACACCGGGAGCATCGCTGCTCTCATATTATAGAGAGTCCAGCAGGTATCACGATGCCGGAGGGCTGACAGGGGGCTGTATCGTGAGCCTGCTCTGCCCGCTGATCGGGGAGATCGGAACCTATGTAGTCTTAATCGTGCTTTCGGTTATCTGTGGGATTCTGATCACTGAGAAATCTCTGCTCGCGCCTCTCGGCCGCCAGAGCAGAAAAGCGTATGAAGAGGCACGGAAGAAACATCAGGAGACAGCGGTGATCCGAGCCCGCCAGAGAGAGGAAGCCCGCGAGAGAGCCGTTCAGGAAGAAGCGGGGGCCGGCAGGGGCGGTCGGAAGAGAAAAGACCGGAAAGTATCCGGAGTCTCTTTTGCGACGACGCTCACTTTGGATGAGCCGGAAGCAAAGAAAACCAGAAGAGGAAAAAAACGCTCGCCGGAGATCTATGAGATTATGCCGGATGATTCGGCTGACAGTACAGGAGGCGGTTCAGGTACATCACGTATGGACAGCTTTGTGATCAACCGCGCCGACAGTCCGGCTCAGGGGATGCCGGATCCTTTTGCGGTTCCTGCCGGTCAGGAGATCCAAGAGGAGACCACAGTGTCAAGGGAAGACAGCGAGGCGGCCGGCGATGGAGTGATCCCGGAGCTGGAAGAAGCGGGCGTGTCGGAAGCATCCCAGAGAAAACGCAGCCGCCGCAGCAGGGCAGAGGATACTGCCGAAGTGGAGGCAGAGACGGAGAAAGTAGCAGCGGCAGCAGAGATGGAGCAGGAGAAGCATATGCCGGTGTATCATACGCCGCCTCTCTCATTGCTGAAAAAAGGAAAGAAGACAGGAGGAGACTCGGATGCTCATCTGAGAGCAACGGCTCTGAAACTGGAGCAGACGCTTCAGAACTTCGGAGTGGGCGTTCATGTGACAAACGCCAGCTGCGGCCCCTCTGTCACACGATATGAACTGCAGCCGGATCAGGGCGTGAAAGTGAGCAAGATCGTGGGGCTGGCAGATGATATTAAACTGAATCTGGCAGTGGCAGATCTGAGGATTGAGGCGCCTATACCGGGGAAAGCCGCTGTGGGTATCGAGGTGCCGAACAGTGAGAATACGGCGGTCATGCTGAGAGATCTTCTGGAATCATCTGAATTTAAGAACAGTAAATCACCGATCACCTTTGCTGTCGGAAAAGATATTGCCGGCAAGGTGGTTGTTGCAGATATTGCAAAAATGCCCCATCTTCTTGTTGCGGGGGCGACAGGGTCAGGTAAATCTGTCTGTATTAATACGCTTATTATGAGCATTATCTACAAGTCAGACCCGGATGAAGTGAAACTGATCCTGGTGGATCCGAAGGTAGTGGAACTGAGTGTATATAATGGGATTCCGCATCTGATGATCCCGGTGGTCACGGATCCGAAAAAAGCAGCCGGCGCGCTTAACTGGGCTGTGGCAGAGATGGAGAAGCGGTATAAACTGTTTGCGGAATATAATGTAAGGGATCTAAAAGGTTTTAATGCCAAAGTTGAAAAAGGAGAGACGGGAGAGGAGATAAAGAAGAAGCTTCCTCAGATCGTTATCATCATAGACGAGCTTGCGGATCTGATGATGGTTGCCCCGGGAGAAGTAGAGGGTGCGATCTGCCGGCTGGCACAGCTGGCCAGGGCCGCGGGTCTGCATCTGATCCTTGCCACACAGAGACCGTCAGTCAACGTAATCACAGGTCTGATCAAGGCGAATATGCCGTCCAGGATCGCCTTTTCCGTGTCCTCAGGAGTGGACTCCAGGACGATCATTGACATGAACGGTGCAGAGAAACTGCTCGGGAAAGGGGATATGCTCTTTTATCCGTCCGGTTATCCGAAGCCGGTGCGTGTCCAGGGTTCGTTCGTATCGGATAAAGAGGTCCAGGATGTGGTGGATTACCTTATCAATAAAAACGGAAACGCCTCCTATAATGACGAACTGGAAGAGCATATGAATTCCAATATACCGTCCGCAGGGGCTGTGATGCCTTCTGAAGGCGATGATGACAAAGATACATATTTTGTGGAGGCAGGGAATCTGATTATAGATAAGGAGAAAGCATCCATTGGTATGCTTCAGAGGATGTTTAAGATCGGGTTCAACCGTGCGGCGCGCATCATGGACCAGCTTGCCGAAGCAGGGGTAGTGGGGCCGGAAGAGGGCACAAAGCCCAGAAAAGTATTGATGACAAAGGAAGAATTTGAAGAGTATCTGCAGAGCAGATAGATAAGATATAGCAGCGGAGGCGCAGATAAATAAAAAAGATGCAGAGGAGGAAATAAGATGAAGACAGATATTCAGATTGCTCAGGAAGCAAAAATGGAACATATACGGGATGTGGCGGCTCGTGCCGGCATTCTGGAGGATGAGCTGGAATTTTATGGGAAATATAAAGCGAAACTTTCCGATGAGCTCTGGGAGCGCATCAAAGACAGGGAGGACGGCAAGCTTGTCCTTGTGACTGCTATCAACCCGACGCCTGCCGGGGAGGGAAAGACAACGACGTCCATCGGGCTGGGACAGGCAATGGCAAAGCTTGGGAAAAACGCAATGCTTGCCCTGAGAGAGCCTTCCCTTGGACCGTGTTTTGGGATCAAGGGCGGCGCTGCCGGCGGCGGGTATGCGCAGGTAGTCCCTATGGAAGATCTTAACCTTCATTTTACGGGAGATTTTCATGCGATTACTTCTGCTAATAACCTTCTCGCAGCAATGCTGGACAATCATATCCAGCAGGGCAACAGCCTTGGCATTGATCCCAGGCAGGTCGTGTGGAAACGCTGCCTGGATATGAATGACCGCGTACTTAGGAACATTGTAGTCGGACTGGGAAACAAGATGGATGGGATGGTAAGGGAAGATCATTTTGTGATCACTGTTGCCTCTGAAATTATGGCGATCCTCTGTCTGGCGGATGATCTTGCTGATTTGAAGAGAAGGCTGGGCAAGATTATTGTTGCTTATAATTTTGACGGCGAGCCGGTGACAGCGGATGATCTGAAAGCGACTGGCGCCATGGCAGCCCTCTTAAAAGATGCAGTCAAACCAAACCTCATACAGACTCTGGAACATACGCCGGCTCTCGTACATGGTGGCCCCTTCGCAAATATTGCTCATGGCTGTAACAGCGTGAGAGCGACAAAGATGGCTCTCAAGCTGAGCGATATAGCTATCACAGAGGCCGGATTCGGAGCAGACTTGGGGGCAGAAAAATTCTTTGACATCAAGTGCCGTATGGCGGGGCTGAAACCAGATGCTGTGGTACTGGTTGCAACTGTGCGAGCTTTGAAGTATAATGGGGGCGTTGCAAAGGCTGATCTTGCCGAAGAAAATCTGGATGCCCTTGCAAAAGGAATCGTAAATCTTGAAAAACATATTGAAAATATACAGAAGTACGGAGTTCCAGTGATCGTAACTCTGAATTCTTTTGTCACGGATACAGAAGCAGAGAATGAGTTTATCCGCAGGTTCTGTGAAGAACGCGGCTGCGAGTTCGCTCTTTCTGAAGTGTGGGAAAAAGGAGGAGAGGGCGGTATCGCCCTGGCGGAGAAGGTGCTCGATACGCTTGAAGGAAAAATGTCTGATTTCCATACGCTTTACGCAGACGATCTGTCGATCAAAGAGAAGATCAAGACAGTGGCAAAAGAGATCTACGGCGCAGAAGGCGTTGTTTATGAACCGGCGGCAGAGAAACAGATTGCGAAGATCGAATCCCTCGGATTTGGCAATGTTCCCGTCTGTATGGCAAAGAATCAATATTCTCTGTCTGATGATGCTAAGAAGCTGGGAAGGCCGGAAGGGTTTGACATTCACATCCGTGAAGTGTATGTAAATGCCGGGGCTGGGTTCGTGGTCGCTCTCACAGGCGCGATTATGACAATGCCGGGACTTCCGAAAGTACCTGCAGCAAATGGGATCGATGTCACAGATGATGGAAAGATCACAGGGCTGTTTTAAACGATAAAGGGGAGATATAGATGCCACAGATAATCGATGGAAAAAAGATTTCACAGCAGATTAAGGATGAATTGAAGGCAGAAGTGACGGAGCTGGGGGCCAAGGGCAGACATGCCTGCCTCGCTGTTATCCAGGTGGGGAATGATGCCGCCTCCTCTGTCTATGTAAATAATAAGAAAAAGGCGTGTGCCTATATCGGCATTGAATCCAGGGCATATGAGCTCCCGGAGGAGACGACGGAAGGGGACCTCGTCCGCCTGGTAGAGGAGTTAAATGAAGACGACAGTGTAAATGGAATTCTTGTTCAGCTCCCTCTTCCCGCGCAGATTGATGAGGATAAGATTATTCGTACCATCTCACCGGACAAGGATGTGGATGGGTTCCATCCGGTAAGCGTAGGAAGACTCTGGATTGGAGAAAAAGGCTTCCTGTCCTGTACGCCGGCCGGGATCATACAGCTTTTGAAAAGATCCGGAATCATTATTGAAGGAAAAGAATGCGTGGTCATAGGGAGAAGCAATATCGTGGGAAAACCTATGGCAGCTCTTCTGCTTCGGGAGAATGGTACTGTGACTGTGGCACATTCCCGTACCAGAGATTTAAAAGAGGTTACACGGCGCGCGGATATCCTGATTGTGGCGATCGGAAAAGAACGGTTTATCACGAAAGATTATATTAAAGAGGGTGCAGTCGTTATCGATGTGGGGATGCACCGGGATGAACAGAATCATCTCTGCGGGGATGTGGATTTTGAAAATGTAGAATCCGTCACGTCCGCGATTACGCCTGTACCGGGCGGTGTTGGTCCTATGACGATCGCCATGCTGATGAATAACTGTGTAGAAACGATTCGCATTCAGGAGGAAAGACCATGATATGCAGACATTGTGGAGCAAATATCCCCGATGATCAGATGGTGTGCCCTGAATGCGGAGCTGAAGTGCAGATTGTGCCGGACTATAATCCTCTGGATGATGTCCTTGCAAGGGAAGTGAAGGGTTCTGTTGAGGGCGCGACGCGGCAGATACAGACAGACGATATCAGAAGGTATAGAAGAGGCAGCGGGGGGCAGAATGCGAACGCGACCCGTGTGCTCAGCCAGGGCGAGATGGATCGGATCCGCAGGGATCAGAGATATGGAGACCTGAGACAGGGAGCTGCCTCTGGGCGCAGAAACACGGACGAGCTGCGCAGGCAGCGCCAGACCACGGGCAATGTCCAGCATCCTCGGCAGGGAACAGGCGAGATGCGCCGTCCCCGCCAAAATACAGGGGATTTAAAAAGGCAGCGTCAGCAGAAACGTCTTGAGGCGGCAAAGCGCAAGAGGCGGAATCTTTTGATCACGCTGTTTGTGATCCTTGCCTTGATCGTGGCAGGAGTGGTTATTGTATACCAGAATTCGTATACCGGGATGATAAGAAAGGGATACAATGCGATCCAGGAAAAGGATTATACCGCGGCAGAGCGGTATTTTGAGCGCGCAGTCAACAAAGATAGATCCCGCCCGGAAGCGTATGTCGGGCGTGCGGAAATCTATATCGATCAGGATGATCTGGACAGTGCAGAAGAGGTGTTTCAGGACGCAATTCAGACTCAGCCGTCAAATGTAAAGTTATATCAGGCTGCAATCGATTTCTATATGGATACCGAACAGGCGGGAAAAATATCCGAACTGCTTCAGAACTGTGAGGATAGGACGGTGCTTGATGCAGTGTCAGACTATATTTCATCTGCGCCGGTGTTCAGCCCCGAAGAAGGGACGTTTGAGGAGGTGCAGGAGATTACTCTTACCTCGGAAACGAGCGGGGATATTTACTATACACTGGATGGATCAGATCCTTCGGCTGAGAGTGGCACAAAGTATACAGAACCCATCCTGCTTCAGGAAGAAGGTGAATTTGAGATCCGGGCAGTCTCTGTGAACAGCAGAGGCATCCCCAGTGTTGTTTCCTCCGGCACATATATTATCCAGTTCCCGATCGCAGATGCCCCGGCAGTGACGCCGTCTACCGGACAGTACAGTCAGCCGCAGCAGATCACCATTACAGTTCCGGACGGATATACAGCATATTATACGATGGACGGTACGACTCCTACTGTTTCATCGACACAGTATACCGGTCCTGTCGCGATGCCGGAGAATGCCCAGACGATCTTTATGGCAATTCTGGTGAATAACAATAATGGGAAAGCCACTGAAGCGACTACGAGAAATTATATTACAACGTCAGAATAACAAAAAAACAACGCTGTTATTGATAGAATATTTATGTATTTTTAACAATGACAGGGTTGTTTTTTTGTGGAGAAAGAGTTATAATGACTATGTTAAAAAAATAACAATATTTATAAAGGAGATGCTGGAAATGAGCAGATTTTGTTTACCAAGAGACATTTACCATGGAAAAGGATGCCTTGAAGAGTTGAAAAACC
Source organism: uncultured Mediterraneibacter sp. (assembly GCA_944377705.1). Taxonomy (GTDB): domain Bacteria; phylum Bacillota; class Clostridia; order Lachnospirales; family Lachnospiraceae; genus Mediterraneibacter. The sequence goes on from CALWFS010000041.1 coordinate 8,002, forward strand.
TTAAAGGAAAAAAGGCGATCCTCGTCGTTGGCGGTGGCTCAATGAAGCGTCAGGGATTTCTTGACCGCGCTGTGAACTATCTGAAAGAAGCAGGCATGGAAGTTCAGTTATTCGAAGGCGTTGAGCCGGATCCGTCAGTAGAGACTGTCATGAAAGGCGCAGAAGCAATGAGAGCGTTTGGACCGGACTGGATCGTAGCGATGGGCGGCGGTTCTCCGATTGATGCGGCTAAGGCTATGTGGGCATTCTATGAGTACCCGGAAACAACATTTGAGGAACTGTGCACACCGTTTAACTTCCCGGAGCTCAGGACAAAGGCAAAATTTGCAGCAATCCCGTCTACATCAGGTACAGCGACAGAGGTTACTGCATTCTCAGTTATCACGAATTACCAGACAGGCGTGAAATATCCTCTGGCTGACTTTAATATCACGCCAGACGTTGCCATTGTTGATCCGGACCTGGTATCAGCACTTCCGATAAAACAGGTGGCATACACAGGTATGGATGCGCTGACACATGCAATTGAGGCATATGTATCTACATTAAACGGACCGTTTACAGATCCGCTGGCACTGCAGGCGATCGAAATGGTACTGGATTACCTGCCGGCATCCTATAACTGCAACATGGAGGCGAGAGAACAGATGCACTATGCACAGTGCCTGGCCGGGATGGCATTCTCCAATGCGCTTCTTGGAATCGTACACTCCATGGCGCATAAGACAGGAGCAGCATTCTCCACCGGACATATTCCACACGGATGCGCGAACGCGATCTACCTTCCGTACGTTATCCAGTACAATGCGAAAGATCCGACAGCGGCAAAACGCTACGCAGAGATTGCCCGTAGAATGGGACTTCCGGGAACATCCGAGAAAGCTCTTATCAACAGCCTTGTTGAGAAGATCGATGAGTTCAATGTGAAGCTGAATATTCCGAAGACGCTGAAAGATTTCGGCATTAACGAGGATGAGTTTAAAGAGAAGCTCTCTAAAATCGCAGAGCTGGCAGTAGGCGATGCCTGCACGGGATCCAATCCACGCGCGATCGATCCGGCTACAATGGAAAAACTGTTCACATGTACATATTACGGAACAGAAGTTGACTTCTAAAACCTATAATGAAGATGTATCAGGCCGGGGCAGCAAAAATGGCAGACTGCTCCGGTCTGATTTGCTGTAAAATCATAACTATCTTTTACTACTTGCCATACTGCATAATTTAGCGTATTATAGTGAAAGAGTGATTTTGACGAGGAGGAAGACCATGTATCAGATAATGAAAGCAGAAAAACTGGCGGACAAAATCTTTCTGATGGACGTGCACGCGCCGCGCGTGGCACAGCACTGTCAGCCCGGGCAGTTTGTTATCGTAAAAATGGATGAAAAGGGCGAGCGCATTCCCCTGACCATCTGTGATTATGACAGGGAAGCAGGTACAATCACCATTGTTGTACAGGAGGTGGGGGCTTCCACGACAAAGATGGGCGCACTGAAAGAAGGAGATTATTTCCGTGATTTTACCGGACCGCTCGGATGTGCTTCAGAGTTTGTTCATGAGGATATTGAGACTCTGAAGAATAAGAAGATGCTCTTTGTGGCAGGCGGCGTTGGCGCGGCTCCTGTGTATCCACAGATAAAATGGCTGCATGAGCGCGGTATTGATGCGGATGTGATCGTAGGCGCGAAGACCAAGGATATGCTGATCCTTGAGGATGAGATGAAAGCGGCCGCGGGTAATTATTATCCGTGCACAGACGACGGTACATACGGGCATGCGGGAATGGTCACTTCAATGATAGAAGAGCTTGTAAACAACGGAAATAAATATGATGTCTGCGTTGCGATCGGCCCCATGATCATGATGAAGTTCGTCTGTCTGCTGACAAAGAAGCTGGAGATCCCGACTATCGTCAGCATGAATCCGATCATGGTGGATGGGACCGGAATGTGCGGCGCCTGCCGTCTCCAGGTAGGTGATGAAATCAAATTTGCATGCGTAGACGGTCCGGAATTCGACGGGCATCTTGTAGATTTTGACCAGGCAATGAAGAGAAGCCAGATGTACAAGACTCAGGAAGGCCGTGCAATGCTCAAACTCCAGGAAGGAGATACACATCACGGCGGATGCGGACATTGCGGAGGTGACGAATAATGGCTGATATGTTAAAGAAAGTTCCTGTTAAGGAGCAGGACCCGAAAGTACGAGCGACAAATTTTGACGAGGTCTGCCTCGGTTATAGTCTGGAAGAAGCGATGGACGAGGCCACAAGATGCCTGAACTGCAAGAATGCAAAATGCATTCAGGGATGCCCGGTTTCCATCGATATCCCGGCGTTCATCAATGAGGTGAAGGAAGGAAATATCGAGGAAGCATACAAGGTGATCGGCAAGTCCAGCGCGCTCCCGGCGATCTGCGGACGTGTCTGCCCCCAGGAATCTCAGTGCGAAGGAAAGTGTATCCGCGGCATTAAGGGTGAGCCGGTTTCCATCGGAAAACTGGAGAGGTTCGTGGCAGACTATGCTCTTGAGAATGATATCAAGCCTGTCGGCGCAGAGAAGAAGAACGGACATAAAGTGGCTGTGATCGGTTCTGGTCCCTCCGGTCTTACATGTGCGGGAGATCTGGCGAAGATGGGTTATGATGTGACTGTATTTGAGGCGCTTCATGAGCTGGGCGGGGTGCTTGTATACGGAATCCCGGAATTCCGTCTCCCGAAGCAGAAAATCGTTGCCAAAGAGATTGAGAAAGTAAAAGAGCTTGGCGTGAAATTTGAGACAAACGTTGTGATCGGAAAGTCCACGACCATTGATCAGCTTATGGAAGATGAAGGATTTGAAGCTGTATTTATCGGTTCGGGAGCAGGTCTTCCGATGTTTATGGGGATTCCGGGGGAGAATGCAAATGAAGTATTCTCTGCAAATGAATACCTGACGAGAAGCAACCTGATGAAAGCGTTTGACGATTCCTATGATACTCCGATCGCAGCAGGAAAGAAAGTTGCAGTCGTAGGCGGTGGAAATGTTGCCATGGATGCAGCGAGAACAGCACTGCGTCTCGGCGCTGATGTACATATCGTGTACAGAAGAAGCGAGGCGGAGCTTCCGGCCAGAGTAGAAGAGGTACATCACGCAAAAGAAGAGGGCGTGGTCTTTGATCTCCTGACAAATCCGAAAAAGATCAATGTGGATGGAAATGGAAATATCACAAGCATGACTGTCATTAAGATGGAGCTTGGCGAGCCTGATGCATCCGGGAGAAGACGTCCGGTAGAGATTCCGGGATCTGAGTATGATATAGAAGTGGATACGGTCATCATGTCCCTAGGAACATCACCAAACCCTCTTATTTCTTCCACTACAAAGGGGCTGGAGACAAACCGCAGGAAGTGTATCGTAGCTGATGAAGAGAACGGTCAGACTTCGAAAGAGGGTGTATTTGCTGGCGGCGATGCGGTTACTGGCGCGGCTACGGTTATTCTTGCCATGGGTGCCGGAAAGGCCGGGGCAAAAGGCATTGATGAATATCTGAAAAGTAAAGATAATAAGTAGGAGTCAGTTGAGACAAAAACCCGGCTGACAGTACGTGAAATGACAGAAAAGGCTTCCGTCCTGGAAATCAGGCCGGGAGTCTTTTTGACAGGAGGAAGAAATGGTAGAGGAGATCAGAGAAAAACTGTATGCGTTGTCAGAGGAAGATTATAAAGCGTTTAATAAGAAACTCCTCCCGGGAGTGGAACATGTCGTAGGAATCCGTCTTCCGGCCTTGAGAAAACTTGCAAAAGAACTTGCAAAAGAGAATTATCGAGCCTATCTCGAAGAGGCGAGGGAGAAAACCGGGGCAGATTCTATCCACGAGGAGGTCATGCTTCAGGGACTTATAATCGGATATGGGAAAATGGATCTCAGGGAGCGGAGAAAATATCTGGATGAATTCGTGCCTAAGATCGGGAACTGGGCGGTCTGCGATAGTTGTGTGACAAGCTATAAGTTTATGCGGAAGGATCCGGATTACTGGTTTGACTATCTGAAAACATACAGAGGGAGCAGTGAAGAATTTCAACTCCGTTTTATGGTCGTTGCCATGATGTCCCATTTTGTGGATGAAGAACATATTGATGAAATCCTAGAAATATATGGAGAGCTGCATCATGACGGATATTATGCGAAAATGGGTGTGGCATGGGCGATCCAGGTCTGCTACGTGAAATTCCCGGAACATACAAGAAAGCTTCTGGAAAATAACCATATGGATGACTTTACACACAATAAGGCAATCCAGAAAATACGAGAGTCGTATCGGGTGAGCAGGGAGGAAAAAGAAGAATTGAACAGATTGAAACGGTAAATCTGGATTTGTATGTGAGGACGTTTTTCCGACCGGAAGTCCCCACAGCCAAATGCAGGATTTCGAAAAAGAGGTGAAAGGGGATCCTTATCGGCGAAACAGAATGTTTTCCCAGTCGGGAAAATTGTCTGGAGACTTGCAGAAAGCAGGTTATGGTTTACCGGAGAAGTTCCACTTTTGTCCTCCCTTTGAAATCCGGGACTATGCGTTGAAATCAGCAGGGGGATTGTCTGAGGCGAAGACGAGTTATCCCCTGCTGATTTCCGTTCTTAGCATAGTCCCGGATTTCGTAGTTTTGGCTGTCACGGAACCCGGAGCCGAAGCCACCCCCCCCCACACACGCTCTGAATACGTCTTCGATATATTGCTTCGGTG